>DATNCK010000330.1:0-21630 GCA_035571575.1 Steroidobacteraceae bacterium
TTTGAAGCCCTGCTGGTGCCTGACGAGGCCATCGTCACGGATCAGACCCGTCAGGTGGTCTATGTCGTCGTCGGCGACCAGGTGCAGCAGAAGGTGGTGCAGCCCGGGCGGTTGCTGAATGGTCTGCGCGTGATCCGTTCCGGCATCGAGCCTGCGGATCAGGTGGTGATCAGTGGCATGCAGCGCGCACGTCCCGGTCGCAAGGTGGCGGTTACCGCCGGCACGGTCACGGCGTTTCCATCGGGCGTGTCGCTGGGCGAGACCAGCACGTTGAAGCTGCCGGCAGGCCAGAAGCCTGCCAGCCCACCGCCGCAGGCCAAGTAGCGTGCGGCTGTCGCATTTCTTCATCGATCGGCCGATCTTCGCGGCCGCCGTGTCGGTGGTGATCACGCTGGTGGGACTGGTCTCCTATTTCACGCTGCCGGTGGATCAGTACCCGAACATCGCGCCTCCCACGGTGTCGGTGAATGCGGTGTATCCGGGCGCCACCGCCGAGGAGATCGCCGAGACCGTTGCCGCGCCACTGGAGCAGCAGATCAACGGCATCACCGACATGCTGTACATGTCGTCTTCGTCCACGGGCGAAGGCCGCATGACCATCACGGTGACCTTCCGCACCGGCGCGAATGTGGACATCGCGCAGGTGGATGTGCAGAACCGCATCCAGTCGGTGCTGCCGCAATTGCCGCAGGAAGTGCGTGATCTCGGCATCACAGTGCGGAAGGCGTCCACCGAAACGCTGCTCATCGTGCACATGTTCGCCAGCGACAAGAGCGTGGACCGCAAGTACATCGCCAACTACGCCAGCCTGCAGGTGCGCGAGCGCCTGCTGCGTACACCGGGAGTTGGTGATGTGACCACCAATGCCGCGCGCGACTACGCCATGCGCGTGTGGATCGATCCCGAGCGGGCGGCATCTCGCGATCTCACGGTGCAGGAGATTGTCACGGCGCTGCGCAACAACAACCTGCAGGTGTCCAGCGGCGCCGTGGGCGCGCCGCCGTTCAACAACAATCCGGCGGCCTATCAGCTCAATGTGCGCGCGCAGGGCCGGCTGGAATCGCCGGAGGAATTCGCCGACGCCATCATCAAGCGCGATGCGCAGGGCCGCGTCACGCGCATCGGGGATGTGGCGCGCGTGGAGCTGGGTGCGCAGAACTATGCGCTGAATGCCTACAAGAGCATGGAGCCGGCGGTTTCGCTGTCGGTGAACCAGGCGCCGAATTCCAATGCGCTGGAAACCGAACACGCCATCTTCCGCACCATGGAAGAGCTGAAGCGTGATTTTCCGCCCGGCGTGTCGTACGAGATCATCTATGACCCGGTGTCGTTCACGCGGCTGGCGGTGGAAGAGGTGCGCCGCACCTTGCTGGAAGCCATGCTGCTGGGCGCGGCCGTGGTGCTTTTGTTCCTGCAGCGCTGGCGCACAGCGCTGATTCCACTGGTGGCCATTCCGGTGTCGCTGGTGGGTTCGCTGGCAGTGATGTCGGCCTTTGGCTTCTCGCTGAACAACCTGTCGATGTTCGCGCTGGTGCTGTCGATCGGCATCGTGGTGGACGATGCCATAGTGGTGGTGGAGAACGTCGAACGGCATCTGCGTGCGGGCATGCAGCCGCGCGAGGCCGCGCGCCTCACCATGGATGAAGTGGGCGGCGCGTTGATCGGCATCGCGCTGGTGCTGGTGGCCGTGTTCGTGCCCACGGCCTTCATGGGCGGCATCACCGGCCAGTTCTACAAGCAGTTCGCACTGACCATTGCGGCGGCGACGCTGATCTCATTGATCGTCTCCCTGACGCTTTCACCGGCCATGGCTGCGGCATTGCTGAAGCCGCACGATCCATCCGAGGCGCGCAGCGGCGTGGGCAGAAAACTCTTCGCCTGGGGCGAGGCCGTGAACGGATGGATGGATCGCCTGGCACTGGGCTATAGCCGCGTCACCGCGGTGGTGTTGCGTCGTGGCGTGGTGATGCTGGTGATCTATGGCGGGCTGGTGGCGCTGATGGCGTGGCGGATGGTGGATACGCCGCGGGGATTCATTCCCGTGCAGGACCAGTCGAATGTGACGACGTCCATCACCATGCCGCCGGGCAGCAGTCTCGCGCGCACCGACGCCATCGTGCAGCAGGTGGTGCCCATCGTGCTCAAGACGCCGGGCGTGTCGTCGGCCTCGGTGTATTCGGGCATGGATGGCGTCACCTTCAGCCCCTCCACCAGTTCCGGGCAGATGTGGGCCATCCTCGATCCCTTCGAGCAGCGACTGCCCAAGGGACAGACGGCGCAGTCGATCGCAGTCGAGCTGCGCAAGCGCCTGGCGCCGATTTCGGCGGCGGAGATCCGCGTCGGCATGCCGGCACCCGTGCGTGGCCTGGGCAATTCCGGCGGCTTCCGCCTGATGGTGGAGGATCGCGCCGGCCTCGGTTACCGCGCACTGGAATCCGCTGTGCAGGAACTGGCCGAAGCGGCGTCGAAGGATCCCGCCATCGGCAGCGCCTTCAGCAATTTCAACACGCGCAATCCCACGCTGGATGCGGTGGTGGATCGCGACAAGGCCGAGATGCTGGGCGTGCCGGTGCGCAATGTGTTCGCGACGCTGCAGACCTATCTGGCCGGCAGCTACGTCAACAACATCACGCTGCTGGGCCACACCTTCCAGGTGATCGCACAGGGCGATACCTCGTATCGACAGGATCAGGACTGGATCGGCGAGCTGAAGACACGTTCAGTGTCCGGATCGATGGTGCCCATCGGCGCCGTGGCGCAGTTCAAGCCCGCCACCGCGCCGTATCGCGTGATCCGCTACAACCTGTATCCGGCGGCGGATTTGCAAGGCGAGGCCGCTCCGGGCTACTCCTCCGGCGAGGCCATCGCGGCGATGGAGCGACTCGCTCGGGAACATCTGCCTGCCGGCATGCATTTCGAGTGGACCGACATGGCCTACCAGCAGCAGCTGTCGGGCGGAGCTGGCGATTTCGCCTTCGTGCTCGGTGTCCTGTTCGTGTTCATCTTCCTGGCAGCTTTGTACGAGAGCGTGACGCTGCCGCTGGCGGTGATCCTCATCGTGCCCATGTGCGTGCTGGCCGCCATGCTGGGCGTGAATGCCCTGAAGCTCGACAACAACATCCTGACGCAGATCGGCATGGTGGTGCTCATCGGTCTGGCAGCGAAGAATGCCATTCTCATCGTGGAGTTCGCACGCCAGGGCGAGGAGCAGCATGGGATGGATCCGGTGAAGGCCGCGATTGAGGCCGCGCGGACACGATTGCGCCCGATTCTGATGACCTCGGTGGCCTTCATCTGCGGTGTTTCGCCGCTGGCCTTCGCGCGCGGCGCGGGCGCAGAACTGCGCCAGGCGCTGGGCGTGTCGGTGTTCTACGGCATGATCGGCGTGACGTTGTTCGGGCTGGTGTTCACGCCGGTGTTTTACGTGCTGTGCCGTCGCATTGGCGGACGGTTCACGCGCGTGCCACGCATCCGGATACTGGATGGCAAGGATCATGCGTAAGCGAGCGGCCGTGCTGTGCCTGATGGCGCTGTGCGCGTTCGCATCGGCCGGCGCCGGCGAGCAACGCTGGCTGCGCAATGCGGAGCGCGGTTTCAGCACGGATGGCCGTGTACAGTTCTTTGCGCTGCCGAATGCCAACAGTGGACCTGTCACGGTGACGGTGGCCTGGGATGGCGCGGTGTGGTTCACCGAAGGGCAGGGCAATCGCATCGGTCGCATCAACCCCGACGGCACCGGCTTGAAAGAGTACGACCTGCCGCATGCCAACAGCGCGCCCCGGATCATCGCCATGGGTGCTGACGGCAATGTGTGGTTCTCCGAGCACGGCGGCAATCGCATCGGCCGCATCACTTCCACAGGTGCGCTCGTGGAGTTCGACATTCCCACCGCGGACAGTCAGCCGCGTGCCACTGCGCTGGGCCACGATGGCAACATCTGGTTTGGCGAATTCGCCGGCAACAAGATCGGCCGCATCACGCCAAAAGGTCTGATCACCGAGTTTGCGATACCGACTCCCGACAGCGGGCCGCGCGCACTGGCCGCGGGGCCCGATGGCAATATCTGGTTCTCGGAATTCCGCGCGGGAAAGATCGGGCGCATCACCCCCAGGGGTGTGATCACTGAGTTTGCGTTGCCGCGTCCGAATTCAGGTCCCGGCGACATCACGGCTGGCGCCGATGGTGCGATGTGGTTCGTGGAGCTGTCTGGAACCATGGATGGCGTGCAGCCTGATGGCGGACGCATCGGTCGCATCGCCATGGATGGCAAAGTCGCTGAGTTCGAGCTGCCGAACAAGACACCATCGCTCATCAACATCGCTGTCGGGCCGGATCGCAATATCTGGTACACGCGCGGCTCGAAAGTCGGGCGTGTGACGGTTGAAGGGAAGATCAGCGAGTACGAACTGGGCGATGGGTCGCGGGGTTCCGGACTTTCTGCCGGTGCGGATCGTCAACCGCCCGCAAAGCTGGTGAATCGCCTCTACGTCGCCGATGGCGGCGGCAACCGCATCGCCTGGCTTGAATTCGCCGCGCCGCGGCGCTGACTATTTTCTGCAGCTCGGCAGCTGGCCGGGCAGCGCCGCGCTGGCGGCTGTCATGCAGAGCATGGCAGCCGCACAGAACAGCGAGGGCGCGCGGGCGCTGCCCATCATTACGACCTCAGATTCCCTTGATGTCGCGCTTGCGCGTGTTGCGGCGATGCGTGGCTTCCTGTGCGTACATCGACGTGAACAGGTAACGGTTCGCATCGATGCCGGCCTGGATGGGCGCGGGCGTCGGCGTGAATGCCACCATCGACTCGATGTAGGCCGCGGCGCGCGCCTCCATGCCCTGTCGATACTCCGGTGCCGGGAAGATGAACAGGTCGTTGTTCAGAATGGCATTGACCACCAGCCGGCCAACGGTGATCGGATCCTGCGGACGTGCCCAGAACGGACCCGCATCCGGTGCCGTGGGTCGCTGCTGCTGCGGTGGCCTCGCACCACCCGCACCGCCCTGACGTGCCTGCCCCGCATTGCGTGGCGCCGCCGGCGCATCGTTCTTCAGATTCTCGGGACGATGCGACTCGCTCTGTCCGATGTTCGTCTGCGTGATGCCGGGGATCAGCGTCGAGGTGCCGATGTTGGTGGCCTTCAGGTCATCGCGCAGTTGTTCCATCAATCCCGTGGCCGCAATCTTGGACACGGCGTAGATGCCCACCGGCAGACCCACGAGGATGCCGCTGGTCGAGGTGGTGGTGACGATGTGGCAGCCCTCGGTCGGGCGGGCTCTCATCCTCGGCACGAAGGTTTTCACTCCGTACACAGGTCCCCAGAAGTTCACACCCATGCCCCAGTCCCAGTCGTTGTACGTGCCGCTGACCAGGCCCGCGCCCAGGCCAACGCCGGCGTTGTTCACCAGAATGTGCACCGGGCCGAACTTCTTCTCGATTTCGTCGGCCTTCTTTTCCCAGCTGTCGCGCTCCATCACGTTGTGCACCATGGTGGCAACGCGCGGATCGTTTTCCGGGAACATCTTCAATGCATCCGGGAACTGCTTCTCATCGATATTGCCGAGGATCACCTTCGCACCCTGCTCATGGAGTGCGCGCGCGATGCCAAGGCCGATGCCGCTGGATCCACCGGTGATGTAGCAGACCTTGTCTTTCACATCAGTGATGGTCGGCGCCTGCGATGCGCCGAGGTCTGGTGTACGCAGTCCTGAAGGCGGCGCGGCATCTGCAGCACTTGCGCTGCTTCCGGCGCCGAGTTGCCCCAGCGCCGCGGCGCCGGCGGCAACTGCAACACCGCCCAGCATCTGCCGGCGGTTCAGATTCTTGTCGTCCATTGTTTTTCCCCCATTGTCGTGAACGCGAACAAGCCGCCGATCATAGGAGACTCATCCGGACGGGAACAGCATCTCGCGCCGCATCGGCGTCGATGGCGGATATGCGAAAAAATCAGCTTCGCACGCGACCCTGGATGGCATTGGCCCGCGCAGTGCAGACGATGCAACCGCTGTCATCCTGCGGGAGGCGAATGCGAAGACGCTCCTTGAGTCTGGCGGTGGCAGTGGGATTCAGCGATGCCAGGGCATGACGCACGCTCGGGCCGCCCTGAATGACATTCCAGTAGTGATCCAGATCGCGGTAGGTGCGTTGTACCGTGAACTGCTGGGTCTGGATGGCGTCGAATCCGGCGTCCTTCCACAGCTCATGTGACACATCCAGTCTCGAGGCGTCGCGACGGGGTTCCACCTTGGCCGGCGCGCCCAGCTCCAGCAGTTCTGCCTGCAGCAGGGCGTAAGGGAATCCGCCGCCTTCCATATCCCACGAATAGGCCGTGGCGATGCCGCCAGGGCGCAGCACGCGCGCCATTTCAGCCACACCTCGCGCCGGCTCCGGAACGAAGAAGATCACCAGCGGCATCACGGTGATGTCCACGCTCTGGTCGCGCAGCGGCAGAGCCATGGCGTCGCCCTGCAGCAGCTCCGCGTTGCGCAGCGCCGGACGAGTGCGCGCAAACTCCAGCTGTGCCGCGGAGGGGTCCACGCCGGTTACCGTCGCCGGCGCACAGCGCTGCACGATGGTCTCGGTGAATGCGCCATTGCCACAGCCCACATCGAGCCAGCGCAGGCCCGGTGCCGGCGTCAACCAGTCGAGGAAGGCAGAGCCGGCAAGGTGGCTCCACTTGCCCATGTACTCTTCGTAGGCGGCGCCATCGTCAAAGGATATCGGTCGGTTCATCGGCAAATTCTGACACGTTGACCCCCGCTTGATGCATGTGGCCTACTTCCTCCATAACAAAGAAGGCCGGCAGGCCTTGGGCGGGCTAAGTGCCGGAGCATTCACTGCTGACGAGCCGCTATCGGGCGCGGTTCATCGGAATCCTGTTTCTCGTCTGCTTCTTCAATCTGGCCGATCGCACTGTGCTGTCGGTACTGGCGCCTCTGATACGCGCCGACCTGCACCTGAGCGATACGCAGCTGGGCATGCTGCAGGGCCTGGCCTTCGCGCTGCTGTACGGTGGTCTCGGTATCCCGATCGGCTGGCTCGCTGAACGCTACAGCCGCATCGGCATCATCGCGCTCGCCACAGCATTCTGGTCTGCTGCCACTGCGCTGTCGGGTACCGCCATGAACTTCACGCAGATGATGCTGACGCGCATCGGTGTGGGGCTGGGCGAGGCCGGCTTTACAGCGCCTACGGCTTCGCTGGTGGGCGATCATTTTCCTCGCCATCGACGCGCCAGCGGCATGTCTTTGATCATGCTGGGCCTGCCCCTGGGCGCCATGGTGGGCGCATTGCTGGCGGGCGTGATCGCAGAAGGCTGGGGCTGGCGCGCGGTGTTCTTCGCCTTCGGTGTGCCGGGCGTCGTGGTGGCACTCACGGTATGGCTGGGCCTGAGCGAGCCGCCGCGAGGACTGGCCGATGGTGCGCCAACGCTGCGCGGTGCGCTGCCACCACTGCGCGCGGTGTTCGCGCACCTGTGGCGGGTGCCGAGCCTGCGCTGGATCGTCATCGGTGGATCCATCTGCTCCATCGGCATCCAGGGCGTGGCGCAGTTCATGGCGCTGTATTTCGTGCGCAGCTTCCACATGCCCATCCGCTCGGCGGCGGCACTGTTTGGCATCGTGTCGGGTGCGTCGCTGGCGGTGGGACTGGTCGTGGGCGCCTTCGGCACCGACCGTGCCTCATCGCGCGATGCGCGCTGGTGGGTGATCGCACCCGCCATCGCCCTGGTGCTGACCACGGCCTGCTTCGTCATCGGATTCCGCAGCGCGAACATGCAGATGGCCGTGGCGCTCATCGGGCTGGGTTGCATGGGCGCGATGATCCACTACGGTCCCACGGTGGGTTTGATCCAGAACCTCACACCGGTGAACATGCGTTCGTCCGCATCCGCGGTCTTTGCCATGTGTTACGCCCTGGCGGGTACGGGTATCGGCCCCACCTTCGTCGGGTTCTTCAGTGACCGCATCGCGGCCTCTGCGCTGGGGCAGGCGGACTATGTCCAGGTGTGCCGTCCGGGTTCCACTGCGCCCGCGATGATCGATGCCTGCGCCAGTGCAGCGCGCAGCGGACTGGTGGGCGCGTTGACGCTATGCGTGCTGTCTTATGCTGTGGCCGCCGTGTTCTACGCACTGGCCAGCCGCACACTGCGCAGCGATCTCAAGGCGAATTGACGGCGACGAAGTCGGCAATGCAGCGGGTGAACTGCTCTTCTGCGGAGCCGACAGATTGCGCCGGCGACAGATGGTTGTGGCCGGCGAGATATTGCAGCGGCGCGTAGCGTTTTTTCCGCTGATGCCAGGCCTGCGCCACCTGCATGGCCTGATCCTGGAAATCCCCGGGGTCGAACTCGCTCACGCTGAACAGCAGCGGCAACTCGCTGGCCAGCAGTCCATCGATGTGTCGCGCCTGTTCGCGCAGGGTCGGGCCCTCGCCGTAGTAGGCATTGCTGAACTGATTGGGCGGCTGTGCCGTGGCGTCGTAGATGCCGGAGATCATCAGCGCGCCGGCAAGGCCGACCTCGCCGCCGTGGTGAAACTTCGACTGCGCGACATAGGCTGCGACATGTGCGCCGCCGGCGCTCTGTCCCATCAGGAACAGCGCATCGGGATTGCCGCCATAGGCTGCGATGTTTTCACGCAGCCAGCGCACCGCCAGCGCCATGTCTTCAGGCCCGCTGGGCCAGCGGTGTTGGGGTGCAAGGCGATAGGTCATCGTCACGCCCACCCAGCCCTGCTGCGCGGCCCATTGGCTCACATTGTCGTAGAAGGGCGAGGTCGCGCTGGTCTTGTCGCCCATCACGAAGCCGCCACCGTGTACGTACACCAGTACGGGAGCGAGTGTGGGCTGGCCCTTGCGGAAGATATCGAGTCGATGGCGCTCATCGGTGCCATACCGCTGGTCACGGGTGATTTCCACAGTGGCATCGCGCGGCGCTGCCATGGAAGCCAGCAGGGCGCTCGTGCCCTGCATCATCGGTGGCGAGAGCTCTGTGCCCAGCGCCTGCAGCTTGCTGCGGATTTCAGGATTCATCGTGCGGGGGGATCCATCAGCAGTACGGGTTTGATCACGCGGCCGTGATGCACATCGGCGAAGGCCCGCGCGATTTCATGGAAGCGGTAGAAGGTGAGCAGGCGATCGAAGGGGAAGCGGCCTTGACGCCAGTAGTCGATGAGCCTGGGCAGGAACAGCCCCGGATGAGCATCACCACCCAGTATGCCGCGCAATTGCCGGCCGCCGGCCAGCATGGGGAACATCGAGGGTGACCATTGCCCGCGCGGTGCGGCGACGAAGCCGGCGGTGCCATTCATGGCCAGCACATCCAGTGCCATGCTGTGCACTGCCGGCACCGTGGTGGTATTCAATGTGAAACGCACGCCGCGACCGGTCACGGCGCGGATCTGCTTCACGGCATCGTCATCCGAATGGAATGCATGCGTGGCTCCCAGCTCGCGCGCCAGGGCCAGGCGCTCGCTGCTCACATCCACTGCGATGATGTGCTGGGCGCCGATGAGCTTCGCTGCCATCACGGCCGACAGACCTACGCCGCCGACACCGAAGATGGCGATCGAATCGCCATAGCCCACGTGTAATGCTTCGATCACCGCGCCAGCGCCAGTGATCACGCCACAACCCAGCGGCCCCAGTTTTTCCAGGGGAAGATCTTTGCCGACCTTCACCGCGGTGCGTTCGGGCACTACGGTTTGCGTGGCAAAGCTCGACTGCCCGAAGAAATGCGAATGCACCGACGCATCGCCGCAGCGCAGCGCCGTGGATCCATCCAGTCGCTTGCCACCGAAGCACAGCGGCATGGCCAGGTCGCAGTAGGTGGGGCGATTGGCGAGGCAGCTGGGGCAGCGGCCACAGGAGCTGCCACTCAGGATCACATGATCGCCGACTTCGAAGCCGCGCACGCCGGCACCCAGGGCATCGACCACCCCGGCGCCTTCATGGCCTAGCACGATGGGCTGCGGGGAATGCCGACCGGGATGCTCGTGCAGGTCGGTGTGGCAGATGCCAGTGGCCACCAGTCGCACGCGCATCTCGCCGGCGCGCGGCTCTTCCAGTTCCAGCGATTCCAGCGCGGGGGCTTCGCCCGTTCCACGGCTGACGGCAGCGGTGACCTGCATGGCTACTTCTTCAGGTTGGGATTGGAGACTGGCGCCTGTGGCGGACGCTGCATGGTGATCTCCCCCTGCCAGGGGATATCCGCTAGCTGCGTCCAGCCATTGACGGAGAGGCTCTGGAATTTCCAGCGGCCCTCCTTCTTCGTGATGTGATCCTTGCGCGTGCCGATGCCGAACACGAAGTTGTTCTTGTATTCCACATTGTGCTGCAGGATCTGGAAGAAGCAGCGCACATCAAGTTCGCCTTCCTGCTCACGCGGATCCATGATGAAGGTGTTCATCAGGTGCTGGCGACCGATCCACCAATGCTGACGACCGTACCACAGGGACTTCAGGTTCTCGGCGATGGCCGCGTGGCCCTGCACCTTGCCCTGCCACATGTGATCGAACCACGCGTCCTGCGTGAAGGTGGACAGCGCCATGTCCAGATCCGCCAGGTCGATACCCCAGGCATACCGTGCGTACAGTTCCTGTATCTCCGCGCGATCGAGTGCGCTCAGCTGCCAGCTCATGACTGCTTCTCCTTCGGTGCACCAGGCGGCGGGCCGTTGTGCAGATGATGATCGTTCTGGATGTCGGCGGGTTGACCATGCTGCGTCAGCAGTGCCTTGCGGCGCACGAAGCGCAGGATGGCCTCGGGTCCGGTGCGCGAGCCACCACCGACGCCGGAGAAGCCGAAGCTGTTGGTGCCAATGGTGCGGTTCTTGGCGAAGGTGAGGAAGGTATCCTGCACGAATACGGCACCGGCGTTGAGCCGCTCGGCGATGGGCAGGGCCTCGGCTTCGCTGCCGCCGATCACCGCTGCGGTCAGGCCATACGCGGTGTCGTTGGCCAGGCGAATGCCTTCTTCGATGTCACGAAATTTCATCACCGGCAGGCAGGGGCCGAAAGTCTCTTCCTGCATGATGAGCATGTCGTGTGTCACATTCGTGAGCACCGTGGCATGCATGTAGAGGCCGCCATCGTGCGTCTCCACGTCTCCGCCAGTGTGGATGATCGCGCCCTTTGCGACAGCGTCGGCCAGATGCCGCTTCACGATGTCGGCCTGCGGTGCGAAGGTGAAGGGGTGCAGATGGCCCGCGCGTGGATTGTCGCAGTTCAGGCGGACCGCCTTTGCCTTGTCGATGAGTTTCGCGACAAAGGCATCGTGAATGGCGGCGTCTACGTAAATGCGCTCCACCGAGAAGCACACCATGCCATTTGCATGCACACCGCCGCGCAGCACGGCAGTGGCGGCGCGTTCGAGATCGGCCGAGGCCGTGACGATGACCGGATCCTTGCCGCCCAGTTCCAGATAGCTCGGGATCAGCCGCTCGGCGCAGTGCACCGCGATCTTGCGACCCGTGGGCACGCTGCCGGTGAAGCAGAGCACATCGACGTTGTCGATGACCGCCTTGCCGGTCTCGGCATCGCCGGTGGCGAAATCGAACACGGCTGCGAGCTCGGGCACGGCGCGCACGCTCTCGAACAGTGGCGTCGTGAAGCGTGGCGTGATTTCGCTGGGCTTCAGCAGCACAGCGCAACCAGCGAACAGCGCCGGTACGGCATCGAGCAGCGCCAGCATCATCGGTGCGTTCCACGGCGAGATCACACCGCACAACGGGTAGGGCACGAACTGCGTGCGCACTTCCACCGAAGGCACGGCCTTCGATGGGCCTTGATAGCTCGCCTTCTGCAGTGCGCCGGCCGCGTCTTCGAGCCAGCCACCGATGTTGCCCATGGTGATGAAGCCCTGCAGGTACGAGGTGTGACAGCCGCCGGTGTCTTCGGCATCGGCTTCAGCAATGGCTGCCGCGCGCTTCTTCACCTCGCCCAGCCAGCGCGCCATCACGGCACTGCGACCGGCCAGACCCATCGCCGCCCAGGCTTTCTGGCTCTCGCGCAGCTGGGCCGCCTTTGTGGCTACATCCTGCGCCGTGGCTACCGGCAGGTCGAAATCGGTGCGGCCCGTGCGCGGATTGCGGACGGCCAATGTACGTGTGCTGGTCCGCGTGCCGGCTTCAGCCATGCGTTGCCCCTCATGTTGTATTCATCGCAGCGGAGCGCGCATTATGCCTCGATAAGGAGAGGGGGATATGCCGGAACCGTTCATTCAGGCGCTTAGTTTCTACGCCACGCAGAAGCCGTATCGTTTCGAAGCGGATGTGTACGACTGCGAAGTGCTGGGCGAGTTGCCTGCCGCGCTGCAAGGGTCGTACTACCGCTGCGGTGCAGACGATGCCTACCCCACGCTGGAAGGCGACATCATTCTCAACGGCGATGGCATGGCCTCGGTGTTCCATCTCTCGGGCGGCAAGGCGGACTTCCGCTGTCGCTATGTGAAGACCGAGCGTTACCTCGCCGAACGTCGCGCGCGGCAACGACTTGCGGGCAAGTACCGCACCAGTTTCGCCGATGCGCCGCAGCTTTCCGGCCTCGATCGCGACAACACCGCGAACACCAGCGCCTTCTGGCATCACGGCCGGCTGTATGCGCTGCGTGAGGATTCCGTTCCCACCGAACTCGATCCCGACACGCTCGAAACGCTTGGGGCCGCACCGTTCAAATCAGGTCTGAAGACCCGGACCATGACCGCGCATCCCAAGATAGATCCGGTCACGGGCGAGTGGTGGAGCTACGGCCAGTTCTGCCACAAGGAATATCGCAACGAGATGGCGCTCACTGTGCTCGACCGGCAGGGCAGGCTGGTGCGCCAGGAAGAGCTGGTCATGCCCTATCCCGGCGTGTGCCATGACTTCTCCATGACCCGCGAGCACGTAGTGTTCACGGTGATGCCGCTCACCGTCGATCTGGATCGGGTGAAAGCGGGCGGTGATTTCTACGCCTGGGATCCTTCACTGCATCCCATGTACGGCATCATGCCGCGCGCCGGCACCACGGCCGACATCCGCTGGCATGCCGTGCCTGGCGCCATGATCGCGCACTTCATGAATGCCTGGTCCGAAGGCGACAAGGTGTTCGTCGATGGCTTCGCTGCGCCCGGCAACAGCTTCGCCTTCTTCAAGGATGTGAATGGCAACCCCACCCCCAACGCGGTGGCGGACAGCAAGCTCACGCGGCTGAGTTTCGACATGGCCGACAAATCTGCGAAGGTGGGCTTCGATCCTTTTGCGGCGGCTGTCGGCGAAATGCCCAAGATCGACGATCGCAGCGGCATGCATCCGTATCGCTACGGCTGGCACAAGACCTTCGACGGTCTGGCCATGGTGGACTGGAAAACCGGCGAGCATCGCATTCATCAGCTGCTGAAGACGGAGAATCCCGGCATGGCGCAGGAGCCTGTGTTCGTGCCGCGCACGCCGGATGCCGCCGAGGGCGATGGCTACATCATCTCCGTGGTCAACCGCGTGAAGGAAAACCTGGCCGAGCTGTACGTCATCGATACGAAGGACTGGATGGGTGCGCCGGTGGCCAGGGTGAGATTGCCATTCAATCTGCCGATGAGTTTCCACGGCACTTTCGTATCGCGACCCGGCGCGCAGCTGCCGCGCTGAAGCCGCAGCGCTGATCTGGGCATCGTCGCTATCGGCGCGCGTAGGACGGCACTTACCGCAATGCCCGGTTTGCGTGGGATCGCCCCGGACCTGCTTCGCTCCTACAGTGGGGACACTGAACGGCAGGAGTGTCCTATGTCATTTGCGCTGTACATCATCGGACTGGCGATCCTCGTCGGCGGTCTGGCCTGGGCCCTGGTCACCGCCGGTGTGTCTTCCACATGGATCGGCGTCGCATGCCTGATCGTCGTGGGGCTCGGCATCATGGGAGCGGTGTCGCGCACGCGCGCGAAGGATCCACCCTCGGCCTGATGACGACGCTGCGTTAGAGCGATACGAGGCCCATCTTCTCGCAGGCCGGGCAGGATGCGAGGTGCGGCAGCTGCAGTTCGAACCAGGAACGCCCGCAGCTGCAGCGCATCTTGTACAGCCGCTGCGCGCTGATGGATCCGAGCTCCTGCTCACGAACTTCAATGCCATTGGATTCGGGCCGCGTGCGGATGCGGGCTGCAAATGCATTGAATTCGGTTACTTTTCCCACGGGTCCATTTCCTGGATTCTTCATGTGACACCTTGGCGGTGCGTGGTCTTATGTTAAAGGTCGCACAGGATTCAGGCCCCAGCAAGCTTTTCTTCTCAGGAGCGGCTAAGGGCAAATAGCCGCCAGTAGGTCAGGCAACGCCATAGCCATTCCAGCGGTCCGAACCGGAAGCGCGCCAGCCAGGGGCTGGACCAGACCAGCATCAGCGCGAAGCCCAGCAGCATGAAACCCCACTGTTCGAGCCGGCTGAACCGGTCGAACAGCCCCAGCCCCCAACCCTGGAAAATGACCGCCATCACCAGGGACATGGCCAGGTAATTGGTGAGCGCCATCTGGCCTGCGGCCGCCAGACGCTGGCCCAGGCGGCTCGGAACGAGGCGCGGCGCCAGGGCCACCAGCACCGCGAGATATCCCAGCGTCATGGGCAGACGCAGGATGTCCACCGGTCCATAGAACACGAAGTAGTTGAGCGCATAGCGCCAGTGCTCCCGCATCAGCCACAGGCCCAGAGCCAGTGCGGCCGCAGAGGCAAAGGCGATTCCAGTGATCCCCCAGCGCAGCATGCGGCGCCGGTTCCATGCCCCCGAGAAGAAGCCGAGCCGGTACAGCGCGGCGCCGATCAGCATCATTGGCAGGTATTGAAGGGTGACATAGCGCAGCGAGATGACCGGATCGAACAGTGCTTCGGTGTTCCATCCATCAGCAGTCCTGAAACGATGCATGAGGATGTCACCCATGCTGCCCCCGGCCATCACCTGACTCTCCTCGGTGACGGCCTCGCGCTGTCCCTGCCAGTATTTTTCGTACTCGATGCGTTCCGGTGCGGTGGCGGGCGCGGCCAGCGCGATGCGTTCGGCAGCCGCGTCCGGCCACAGCTCCTGTGTGGAAAGAACTGTATCCACGCAGACCAGCAGCACGCCCAGTACCAGCAGCAGTCGCGGATTCCAAGACACCATCCACAAGGCCACCATGCCCAGCAGTGCGTATTGCAGCAGGATGTCGCCTTCGAAGAGGAACACGTAGTGCAGTGCGCCGAACAGCAGCAGCCAGAACAATCTGCGCAGCTGCAGCCACCGTGCCGGCGCACCGCGCGCGCGGGCCCGCTCCATGAAGACCACCAGCCCCACGCCAAACAGCGCCGCGAACATGCTGCGGAACTTGCCGTCGATGACGATGTAGTTCACCAGCCACGGGAACCACTCGTTCCACGTCACCTCGTGAACCAGCGCGACGACGCGGCGCGCCTCGTTCGGCCGCGCGTAGGTGACGATGTTGGAGGCGAGGATGCCCAGCACGGCGATGCCGCGGATGAAATCCAGGCTGGTGATACGGTCCGCTGCGCCGACGGGCGCGGACTTCTTGTTTTCGGGGTCCATCGTTCGAGACTAGTCGTCGGGAAGTCTCAGGGCAAACCTTGGAGTACGCTTGCAGAATGTCCCGCATTGCGCGTCACCGGTGGTTCGCCACGCTCGTCATTCTGCTGTGCGCGGCCACGGTGGTATTCGCCGAGCGGGAGTTTCGTGTCTACGCCAGCCTGGAACCGCAGGCCGATGTGGAGCTGCCCGAAGGGTGGGACAAGCCTGCCGGATTCGTGGTGGCGCGGATGATGTATCCCGGCAATTTCGGCTTCCGGCGGTCCGGATTCGGTGACTGGCGCCAGGGCGGAACCGCCTGGGCCGTGGACTATCCGCGCGGCGATCGCTACTACGCAAAGATCCTGCGCCGTCTCACCACCATCGACGTGCGCTCGGTGGAACAGCCCGTCAATCTCGATGACGGCGATGATGTCTATGACTGGCCCTTCATGATCGTGGGGTTGCCGGGCTTCTGGGATCTCACCGATGCACAGGTGGCGAAGCTGCGCGACTACCTGCTGCGCGGCGGCTTTCTCATCGCCGACAGCTTCTTCGGCACCAACGAATGGGAAGGCTTCATGGAAGGCATCCGCCGCGTGTTTCCGGATCGGGATGTCATCGACCTGCCCGCCGATCATCCGCTGCTGCACACGGTGTATGACCTCGACACGCATCATCAGGTGCCCAACTGGAATTCACTGCGCTTTGGAGGCGGCTATCGCAACGACGGTGCGGTTCCGCACTGGCGCGCGATACTCGACGACGACGGACGGGTGATGGTGGCCATCGCCTTCAACAATGATCTGGGTGATTCCTATCAGTGGGCGGATGATCCGGAATATCCGGCCGAGGGCGCCTCACTCGGATTGCGCATGGGCGTGAACATGGCGGTGTACGCACTGAGCCACTGAAAAGCTTGTTATTGCTTCGAGAACGCGAGCACTACATTGCCTGGCGTTCCACCCACGATCGCGTAACCCGACCCCACGAGTACCAGGCCATCGGCAACGATCGGTCCCAGTGCATTGATGGAGCCGCCGCGCGACTTCACGCCATTCACGGTGTCGAATTCGCGCGAAGTTTCGAACGACCACAGCAGGCTGCCGTCTGTGGACGACACCGCGTGCAGCGTTCCACTGGAGGTGCCTGCCAGGATCACGCCAGGGATGGCGGTGGTGGCTGAGCTGTAACGCACGCCATCCTGCACGGCCTTCAGCCACAGGCGGTTACCCGTGGCCAGATCCATCGCGCCCGTGCCACCCCGTGTCAGGGCGTAGTACATGACTTCATCATCGAATGCCGCACCCCAGAAGATGCCGCCCGGTGTGGGAACGCCGGGGCGCGGCCTGTCTCCGATAACGGGACCACTGGCGTTCACGCGCCATATCAGCTCGCCCTTCTTGTCGGGATCGAGTGCGAGCACGTCGCCGGGTTTGGTCACCACGACGATGCGGCGGCTGCCGTCGCGAAGTTTCACCAGTACGGGCGAGGCGGGGATGTCCCAGTCGGGTCCCACCACCTTCGGGCAATTCTCGGTACGCGCCTGTCCGCCGCAGCCGACGAGGAAGGAGTCTTCCTTGTGCACCTGGTATGACCACAACACCTTGCCGCTGTCCATGTTCACGGCCATCACCGAATCGGAGGTCTCGATGGCCGGATACGTAGTGGCGTCTCCAGTGCCGAAGTAAACCGCGCGCCGCTCCGGATCCACCGTCGGCGAATTCCAGACCGCGCCTCCCGCCGGACCCCACTGCTGCACACCCAGCGAATTCTTGTGCAGGGGCTTGGGCAGTTCAGGCGTCACATGTGTCAGCCACAGGCGCTTGCCGGTGCTGGCATCCACCGCGGCGACACCGCCGACCGATTTGCAGCACTCCCAGGTGGGAGTCGCGGCGCTGAATTCCTCGAACGAGGAGAAGGGCACGTACAGCCGGCCATCGTGGTAAGTGGGCGCAGCAGTGACTCGTGCGCGGTAGTCGGGTTCAGGCCGCTTGATCCACAGTTTCTTTCCCGTGTGCGCATCGACCGCGTAGACATTCGCCTGCCGGTCGCCGAAGAACACCGCGTAGCCACTCGAGCCGCGCACTTTCACCGCGCCGATGGTCATCGCCGTGCGCACCGCATGGCCGGCATTGAAGGACCAGTACACGCAGCCGGTATCCGCATCCAGCGAGTAGATGTAGCCGGTGTCGGCGCCGACGAAGACGCGGCCGAACACCATCGCGGGCTGTGCGTAGGAAGAGGTGCTGTTGGGCAGGCCGAAGGCCCACTTCAGTTTCAACTGCGGAACATCCGCCGCGGTGAGCCCGGCCGCGGCTGCGTTCTGGAAGCGCGTGTTCTGTGTATTCACGCCCCAGCCATTCCATGCCGGACGCTGCGCGGACTGCTGCAGCGGTGGATTGGCCTTGCAGCGATTGGGCATCTTGTCCGCATCGGCAAGGCCTGCGGTGCCGAGACGCTGGCCGCTGATGGTTTCCGACACGGCACGCTTCTGCACGTCGGTGAGCTGATAGCCGATTACACCCGCCATCACGCCCTTGGTGAGCGAATCGTAGATGCGCTCGGGTGTGTACTGGAACAGCACCTCTGGGGCGGGCGCCTTTTCGTACTGGGGATTGCCGTGGCAGGTGGTGCATTTCTGCTGGAAGACGCCATAGCCGGCTTCGGTGGCCGCGTTGGCGCCGGCCAGCGCGGGTTGCTGCGCAGGCTGCTGTGCCAGGGCGGCGCCCGGCAACACGCCGATCACCGCCGCCACTGCGACGATGCGCCGAGCGAAAGTCATCCGCGCGCCAAGAACTGCAGTCGCCATTGCCGCCCCCCTGAATGAGTTGTCCGGGCCGCAAGGCCCGCGACCGACTGTATCAGGCTTCGGTATCGGCCAGTCGCAGCAGGCGTTCTTCCGCCAGGCGCCGCTCTTCTTCGATATGCGCCAGCACCCCTTCGACATCGGCCGCCGTCTCATCGAAGGTGAACTTGCCGGTGAGCACGGAGGTGGCAGTGAGCGTGCCGGCGCTGTAAAGCGCCCAGATTTCATGTGCGTAATGCGTGTCGAGCAGTTCGGGCACGGCGCGGCCGAAGGTCTCGCGCAGATTGTTCACGTCGCGCTCGAACAGCGCGAAGGCGTTGTTGTTGCTGGCGGCATCGACGGCCTGCGGCAGATCGATGATCACCGGGCCTGCGACATCCACCAGCACGTTGAATTCCGAGAGATCGCCGTGGATGATGCCCGCGCAAAGCATCAGCACCACCTGCGACAGCAGGAAGGCATGCCATTCGCGCGCCTGTTCGGGTGTGATGTCGATGTCGCCCAGTCGTGGCGCCGGTCCGCCCCCGGCATCGCTTACCAGTTCCATCAGCAGTACGCCGTCGAATACACCATAGGGCCGGGGAACACGCACGCCGGCGCGGTCCAGCTTGTACAGCGCATCGACCTCGGCGTTCTTCCATTGGGCTTCGGCTAGCTCGCGGCCATGGCGGCTGCCGCCCTTGAGCGCGCGCGCATCGCGGCTGCCGCGGGTCTTGCGGCCTTCCTGGTATTCGGCGAGGCGGTGGAAGCCGCGCTGGTTCGCGTCCTTGTAGACCTTGGCGCAGCGGATTTCCCTGCCGCAGGCCACCACGAATACCGTGGCCTCCTTGCCGCTGCGCAGGCGGCGCACGACGGAATCGATGATTCCGTCTTCGATCAGGGGCTGCAGGGCAGCAGGTGGCTTCATCGTCGATCCGCGGGGAAAACAGCTGGCGGAAGTCTATAGGGATATCTGCGCAAGCGCTGTCGCACGTGCCCGGCGGGGCGGGCAGGGCGGGAGTTCATTGACAGGCTCCCTGAAGTTAGATATTTAGATAAATAGCTAAATCTAAGGTGATCGATGGAACTTGTATTCGAGGCCCTGGCTTCGGCGCCCCGGCGCAAGATCCTGGCGTATCTGTCCGCCGCAGATCTTTCCGCGGGAGAGATCGCCGCCCGCTTTTCGATGACCAAGCCATCGATATCCAAACACCTGTCCATCCTGGAGAGCGCGGGACTCATCCGTGGGGAGCGCAGGGGCCAGTTCATCGTCTACTCGCTGGTGCGCGAGAATCTGGTCAACAAGTTGAATGGATTCGTGCAGGAGATCTGCCCGGTGTCGCGGCCCCTGAAGCGCGAGAGCCGCAGGTTGAAGGCAAAGCGGTGACCTCGCCGTTCTCCTTCAAGGGCGACATCGGGCGCGTCGCCTACGCCTCGATGTCTCTCGCGACGTTCTTCACGCAGCACGCCTTCGCCTACCTCGTGATGTTCGAAAGGGGTGTCAGTCTCGATATCCCGTGGTGGTTCTGGATGGTGCCGCTGCGTGTGGCGGCGCAGAAAATCGACTTCCGGCCGGAATGGCTCATGCTGGCGGGTCTATGCGTGCTGGTCATCGTGATGTGGATGCTGCTCGCGCTGGCCTACCGACGCATCCGCACGATCGGCTATGACGGAGCCAGTATTTCGTTGATGACTGCGCCGGGCATTCAATTGCTGATGGTGGCGTGGCTCACGAACGCCCCTGCGCTGGCGCGCGAGCCGGTGCAACCCGCGGTAGCCGCGGCCAGCAGGACACGTGTTGTAGTGCTTGGCCTGCTGACAGGCACCGCGTTGAGCGTGGCTGCAGCCGCCTTGTCGACGCTGGTGCTGGGCATCTATGGCTTCGGGCTGTTTGTCGCATCGCCATTTGTCGTGGGAATGACCGTCGCGTCCATCGCGAAGCGCAATACAGATCTCGGACTGGGCCAAACTACCTTCCTTGTCATGTGCTCGCTTGGCCTGGGAGCGTTGATCCTCATCGGTCTGGCCATGGAAGGCGTGGTCTGTCTCCTGTTCGCCTCACCACTGATCGCGTTGATGGGATTTCTGGGGGCCGTGGCGGGACGTCTGATCACCAATGGGCGGCCCGGCTTTCGCGCGGCGCCGATGAGCGTGGCTCTGCTGCCCTTGTTGCTGGTCAGCGAGCTGCTGCTGCCACCTGCGGCGGATTTCGAAAGCGTGGAAAGTGTGGATATCGCAGCATCGCCCAGTGCTGTGTGGGAATCAGTGGTGCACATGGGTCCGATTCCGGCTGCTCCAGCCGCGCCCTTCAGCTGGGGGCTGGCCTATCCGATGAGCGGCGAGATCAAAGGCACCGGTGTCGGTGCCGTCCGGCGGGGCGTGTTCTCGACAGGCATCGCCTACGAACGCGTCGTGGAGTGGGTGCCGGAAAGGCGGCTTTCCTTCATCGTTCTCAGTGATCCGCCAAGCATGCGCGAACTCAGCCCCTATGCGCATGTGAACGCACCGCATACCCAGGGCTATTTCCGAACGCGGGACGCGCGCTTCCGCATCACACCGCTGCCGGATGGCCGCACCCGGCTGACGCTGGCAACGCATCACGATCTGGATCTCGAGCCCGCGCTGTACTGGCTGCCCTTCGCGCAGTGGGCCGTGCATGCGAACAAGACGCGGGTGCTGAAGCACTTCCAGCAGCAGGCGGAGGATGGGTGAACCGCGGGACATGAAAAGGCCCGCACTGGGCGGGCCTTTTCCGTTGACTTTGCGTTGTTGCGAAATCAGTCTTCGACCAGGAAGCTGCGCAGCTGCTCACTGCGGCTGGGATGCCGCAGCTTGCGCAGCGCCTTCGCCTCGATCTGGCGGATGCGCTCGCGGGTCACATCGAACTGCTTGCCCACTTCTTCGAGTGTGTGGTCGGTGTTCATGTCGATGCCGAAGCGCATGCGCAGCACCTTGGCTTCGCGCGGCGTGAGCTGCGCGAGCACCGCATGCGTCGTCTCACGCAGCGATTCCATGGTCGCCTGGTCGATCGGTGAGGCCACGGAGGTGTCCTCGATGAAGTCGCCGAGATGGGAGTCCTCGTCATCACCGATGGGGGTTTCCATCGAGATGGGCTCCTTCGCGATCTTCAGCACCTTCCGGACCTTGTCCTCCGGCATCTCCATGCGCACGGCCAGCTCTTCCGGCGTCGGCTCGCGGCCCATCTCCTGCAGCATCTGCCGCGAAATGCGGTTCAGCTTGTTGATGGTTTCGATCATGTGCACGGGAATACGGATCGTGCGCGCCTGGTCGGCGATCGAACGCGTGATGGCCTGGCGGATCCACCAGGTCGCATAC
>DATNCK010000331.1:0-3037 GCA_035571575.1 Steroidobacteraceae bacterium
CGACCTGGGCCTGAAACGCGCGCGTGAACGCGCGGCAATCCGCGCCAACTACGGCGCGTGACGCGCCGGCCCGCTCACAACCAGCCCTTGCGCCTGAACCACAGGTAAGGCAGCACCGACGACAGCACCATCAACCCCAGCGCGATCCAGAACCCTTCCGGGTTCTGCGAGGTGGGGATGTGCGCGAAGTTCATGCCGAAGATCGCCCCGATCACCGAGGGCGGCAGCAGGAACACGGTGACCACCGAGAAGATCTTCAGGATGTTGTTCTGGTCGATGTTGATCATCCCCAGCGTGGCATCGAGGATGAAGTTCAGGTTGGTGGCCAGGAAGCTGGCGTGATCGCTCATGGCCACCACGTCTTTCGACAGGGTGCGCAGGCGGGTACGCACCTCGGGTGTCATGGCCACGGTGGACTGCTGCGCGAACGCCAGCAGGCGCGACAGGCTGGCCAGTGATTCGCGCGCCTTGGCGATGAGCTCGCCGCTCTGCCCCACACGTTCCAGCAGCTTGCGGAAGTCGCGCTGGGTGCGCGCACGGCGGGCCGTATTCGCCTGCAGCTGCTGGCGGTTGAAGATCTCGGCCGAAGCGCCGTCGATATCCGAGCCCACTCGTTCGATCACATCGGCAATGCGATTGACGATGGATTCCAGCAGCCCGGCAAGCACCGTCTGCGCACTGGTACCGGCCTGCGGATGCCGCTCGATATGCGCCGCGAAACGCCGGAACGGCAGCGGGTCCACGTAGCGATTCGTGACCAGCCGCGAGCCCTTCAGGATGAACGTTACCTGCGCGTTCTCAGGCAGTGTGGTGTCGAGCTTGGTGACTACCGTCGCCGTGAGATACAGCGCGCCTTCCTCTTCATAAAGGCGGCTGGAAGACTCGATCTCGCGCATTTCCTCGCGCGTGGGAATGTCGAGGCCGAGACGGGCTTCGACCAAGCGTTCTTCCTCGGTGGTGGGCTCGAACAGGTCGAGCCAGGTCGCCTCTTCGGGTAGTGGTGCGTTGTTGTTGCTGCGCTCGAGGCGGCGGATCCCTCCCGACGCGAGACAGTAGACAGACAGCATCGGGATCCCCTCCTCGTGGTTGCGGGCCCGACGCCGGCATCCGGCCCGTCCGGGAGACTAACGGCTCTTTTCGGCCGCGGCCAGATCGTTGATCAGCGCCAGCAGCTGATCGGGACCCCCGGCCATTTCCATGTCCGTCTCGTATTTTCCATTGATGATGATGCGCGGGACGCTGTCGATCTGATAACGCCGCATGATTTCCTCGGCACGCTGCAGGTGGTTGCTGACGCCGAAGCCGTTGAACTCGCGCTTGAAGTCAGACTCGCTGATGCCATTGGCCTTGGCGAAAGCCAGCTGCATTTGCAGTGTCTTTGCCTCGTCGGCGTCCACCAGCACATTGCCGCGCTGGTGGATTTCGTCGAATGCCTTCTGGATCAGATCGTCGTGATTCAGCGCTTCGAGCGTGTAATACAGCTTGGCGTGGGCGCGGTGCGCGGGCCCCCACATCACGTGCTCCTGCACGAACTTCACGTACGCCGGCTTCTTCTTGCGCCAGGCATCGATGTAAGGCTCAAGGTGTGCGCAGTGCGGGCAGCCCAGCCACATCACTTCCAGCACTTCCACCTGACCGGGCTCCACGGAGGTGGGCTGCGCCGGCACGACGGGCTTGTAGTTCACGCCCACCTTCCACTTGCCGCCGGGCAGCTGCGCCTTCTCGGGCATGGCGGCCATTTTCTCCAGCGAGGCATCGCCGGGGGTTTCATCCGTGGCTGCGGATTCCTGCGTGGCTTTGGCGGCCTGCTTGAGTTCGGTAGCCGTAGGAGCAGCGCCCGAGGGCTTGCCTTCGGCAGGGGAGGTGCTGGCTGCCGCCTCGGCGCCGGGCGCCGCGGTGGCGGCTGGTTTCTGCGAACAGCCGACCGCAAGCGCCAGCAGCACGGCTGCCAGCGGAAGGCAGAGCTTGTTCATATCAGCGGATACCCTGGATGTAGGACGCCACATTGCGCCGGTCTTCAGCAGACAGCCGGGAAGCGATGGCGTTCATGATCTGGGCGTTGGGGCTGGCCTGGGACTTGCCGCTGGCATCCTTGGCGTAGCGGGTATCGGCGGCATAGTCATTGAGCTGCTTGACGGTGTAGACCGCGTGCTGGGCCTGCAGCGCCGGGAAGGCGGCCGCCGGCACGCCGCGCCCCACAGGGCCGTGGCAGGCCATGCAGGCCGGAATGCCACGCTTCACATCGCCGCCCCGATACAGCTTTTCGCCGGCCTTCCAGTAGGAAGGATCGGCCTCGGCGCCGGTGGGCGTCTGCGTGGAATAAAAGGCAGCCAGGTCGTCGATGTCCTGCTCGGTGAGGTTCTGCACCATGGGCAGCATCAGTGGGTTGGGGCGCTTGCCAGTCTTGATGTCCAGCACCTGCTGGCGCACATAGGCCGCGTTTTGCCCGGCAATTACCGGCCATTCGGGGTTGACGCTGTTGCCGTTGAGGCCATGGCAGGCGGTGCAGGTGGCAGCCTTGGTGGAGCCGGCGGCCGCGTCCCCACCCGCCGCCTGCTTTTCCTCAGCGCCCAGCGCTGCCAGGGTGAAGCTCAGTGCGGCGACGGCAACGATTCTGCGCAGGGCAGGCGACATCGAATGGCTCATGGTCCCTCTAAATACTCAAAGCCCGTAAGGCCAGGGCGGTTATCCAATCGATTGTACACTAACGCCTTGTTTTTCAGCCCCTTGCCGCCCCCGTGCGGGTTCCCCATAAATGAGCCAGTTCCCGAAGGTCCAGTTCATGAAAAGCGTGGCCTTGCCGGGCCAGTTTCCACCCGATGAGGGCTGGGAAGTGGCGGTGGCAGGCCGCTCCAATGCGGGCAAATCCAGTGCGATCAACAAAGTACTGGGGCGAAAGGGTCTGGCCCGTACCAGCCGCACCCCGGGGCGCACGCAGCTCTACAACTATTTCGAGCTGGAGCCGGGGCTGCGGATGCTGGATATGCCCGGCTACGGTCATGCCTCTGTAAGGGCGGCCACCCGTGAGAGCTGGGGA
>DATNCK010000332.1:0-11816 GCA_035571575.1 Steroidobacteraceae bacterium
ACCCAGACACATCAGTGTGATGGTGGACTGTTATGTGGCTGATTCGAAAGCTCAGGCCGTTGAAGAATACGGCCCCTACCTGATGTACCTGTTCAACACCCTGCTTCCCTACGGACAGGTTTATCAGAAAGATACCAAGGGCTACTACAGCTCAACGGCCTTCGAACATCTGCGGCAGGGGAGCAAGGGAACACTCGCCGAAGACGCCACCATCTTCAATGCATGGACGATGGAAACCGTGCGTGCGGCGGCCGAGCACATGCCCATCGGCACCGCGGACGAAATCGTCGAACGCATCATCGCCGAGTGCAATGATGCCGGCGCGGGCTCGGTGCTGCTGATCTGCAATCGCGCCCACCTGCCGCAGGAGCTGTTCCTGAATCAGGTGCGGCGCATCGGCCGCGAAGTGCTGCCCCGGCTCAAGGCCCACAATGTGATGCATGTGCCGCATGCGGCCGAGGCGATTCCGGCGTAACATTCCCTGCGACAGGATTTGCAGGAGTAGAAACGATGCGGACCATATCGGGTGTTGTAGCGGCCGGGTTGCTTTCGCTGGGGGTGCTGGCCAGCTCTGTGGCCGCCGCGCACCACTCCTTCGCCGTGTTTTTCGACAATGAGGCCGGCATCGTCTCGGTGCGCGGCGTCGTCACGCAGTTCAACTTCACGAATCCCCACGGCCTCATCCGCATGCAGGTGAAGGAAAAGTCCGGCGAGACGGTGGAATGGAAGGCCGAGACCAACTCCCCCTCCATCCTGGAACGTCGAGGCTGGAAGAAGGACAGTCTGAAGGCGGGCGACGAGATCATCATGGAGGGCTGGCGCGCAAGGGACGGAGCGCGTTACATGCGCATGCGCAAAGTAACGAAGGCCGATGGCACGCCGGTGGGCATCCCATTCGAATCGATGGAAGTCCGATGAGCACTGCGGCGCGCCTGGCCTTCATCGGCCTGCTCGCAAGCGCAGGCATTCAAGCTGCGATCGCTGCAGAAAAGCCGGCTTCCCACCCCAACCTCTCCGGTTTCTGGATGCTGGCATCCGGCAAGCCGATTGAAGACCCGGCGCTGAAAGCGAAGATTTCACCTGGCACCGTGATCCTCAATGACACCGGCGCGGTGGAATTTCCGCGTGGCGAATACGGCGGTCTCAAACTCACGCCAGCGGCCGAAACCGCCGCGAAGAACTGGGACAGCAAAGACGACATGACGGTAGCCAATGCCTGCCGCATTCCGTCCATCATCTACGCCATGCAGGGCCCCTTCCCCATCGAGGTATTCCAGGGCACCGAGATGACAGTCATCCGGCTTGAATACTTCGATATGGCGCGCGTCATTTTCACGGATGGGCGAAAGCATCAGACCGGCGACGGCCCGATGACCAAGGTCGGTGATTCCATCGGACACTGGGAAGGCGACACGCTGGTCGTGGACACCATTCATGTGAAGGAGGCCACGATCACCAACAACGGCCTCTCACACAGCGACAAGATTCACGTCACCGAGCGTTTCAAGCTTTCGGCCGACGGCAAGAAGCTGCTCGCCACGCAGGAGTTCGAGGACCCGGAAATGCTGCTGAACAAGGGCGTCCGCTTCATCACCTGGAATCGCGTCGAGGGCGATCACGTGCACGCATACGACTGCGATCCTTCGTTCGCGGAGAACTACGCCCGCTGAGGAGTGCTCGGGCGCGCTCTCCGGCGCACCCCTGAGGCACTATTTCTTTACGGCCTTGGCGGCTGGGTCAGGCGCCGGGAAGGAGAATAGATCCTCCTTCTGCGGTCGTTGCATGCCCTGCTCCCGGTACTGTTCCCAGATCTGCGCCCACGGCCGCCCGTACGTGTCCGGCACCTCATAGTCGAAGTGCGTGCCCGGCGTGATGTGCGTGGCAGTGCCCTTCACCGGAAAGATGCTGGGCACACATTCCATCATCGTCAGCGGCGCATTTTCATTCAGTCGTCCCGTGCGCTTCCAGGTCTGCACGATGCGCACCGGCTCTACCAGCGCCTCATCGTCATACAGCACGGCTTCGTGATGGATGCCCGTGAACTTGCCCGCTCCATCCTTTGTGGGTGTGTAGATCTCGACGCTCTGCAGATGGCTGCTGAACTCAGAGCCGCCATGGCTGATCCAGCCCTGTATGTTCGACGTCCAGGTGATCAGCGCCTCGCCATCCCAGAAGCCGATGGTCTCGCCAAACCACTGCGGCACGGCGGGCCCCAGTCGCGGAACGCCGTCGGATTGATTGAAGCTCGCGCCGATGTGAATCTGCGTCACCAGTGTCTTGGCGGCATTGCGCATGTCGAGCACGAGGTCCGGGCTGATCACGAGGTTGATGCGATTGCCCCCGTACTGCGCAAAGCGCCGCATGAAACCTTCGGGCCAGCAGTACTGACCGGGCCACTGCGGGGAGTTGTCGGCGGACTCGTGATACATCTGCTGCACGAAGCGCAGCTGGTATTCCGGCTTCAGCAATGAAAGATACGTGGGGATCTGCAGCACCGCACCGTAGTACCAGGTTGCCGTCTTGGTCTTGTCGCGTTCGTACTGCCCGCTCCAGTCGGGCAAGGCCGCCGCATCCGGATGCAGCACGGCCCCGTGCTGACGGGCCTCGGCGAGCAACGCCTCGTAATGCGCGCCGGCCGTTCGGAAGGCATAGGGGCTGATGATGTTCTGGCGGGGATAGTCACGATCGCAGAATCCCCAGGCAGCAGTGCGCGGCGGATCCTTGCCGATCAGCGGCACTTCATACGCGCCCCAGATCTGCTCTATGCCCACCGGTGAATTGCACCGGTAGTAGCGCGGGTCGGACCATAGCTGACGGTCCTGGTAGAAGTCGCGCGTGCTGAAGATGTCTTTTGGCAGCGGCTGCACACCAGCCGGCACAGCGCCATCGCGCGCCGCGAAAATGGGCGGATACCCTGCCGGCACGCCAGCGCCGGCCCACATTCCCTTCCCTTCCGAGCCAACGATGGACGGTGCATGCGGCGGATCGGCAGCGCCGCGTCCGACGCTGGGTGGCGCGGGCGGGCGGGCACACCCGGCAAGCGCCGCCATGAGCGCAAACACAGCGAACAGCGTAGAAGCCCTGAGTCTTTCCATGATCAATATTCCTTATCGCGCGGAATTTCAGGTGAAATACTCCCACCCGCGCATAGCAACAACAGGACACCATGCTCATGCTCAAGAAATCTGCCCGCAGTATCCTCGGCCTGGCCGTGGCAGGCTTCGGTCTGTGGTTGAGTCCGGTCCAGGCGGCGGAAAAGCTGACGGCAATGGACTACATCCAGATCCAGCAACTCGTGAACCGCCTGAACTTCGCGCTGGATTACTGTGGGCATGGCGGAAATGACTTTGCCGCGCTGTTCACCGCAGATGGCGAGTACGTCATAGACGAAGGTGACGGCAAATCGCGCGTCATCCGCGGAGCACAGCAGCTGGCGTCTCTTGCGGGTGGACCGGACTGCGCTGCCACGCGCATTCCGCCACGTGCATACATCGCCCATCTGGCCGAAAGCCTCGTCATCGAACCCGCCGCGAAGGGCGCGAGAGGCACATCCTATGCCATCTACCCCGGCCGCAAAGGCAAGTACTTCCAGGCGGATGTTGCCGGGCAAGTCGGCCTCTATCACGACGAGTACGTGCGCACGCCAGAGGGATGGCGTCTGAAGCTGCGACGCCACGAAGTGACACCGGAAGGCGCGGCAAAATAGGTCATGGCGGCTCAGCCCGGCGGCAGCGGTATCGCATCGCCCGCTGCCATCTGCGCGCGCTGCTCGTTGAAAATCTGCCGGCGCTTGAACAGCCACTGTCCGTCGACGCGCTCGAACTCATCCTCTGAGTGCCCATACGCCCCTACATAGGCCTTGCGATCCGCGTTGTCGTCATTGAACTCGAACCAGTAGGAGCGTCCCGTCGCATGATCGCCGGCCACACGCAGGGCCAGATTCGTCGTGAAATGCCGCCTGCGCCAGGGTCTCTGCGGCGGCTCTGAATGGCGACGATCGGTGTCCGCCGCACGCGCCTTGCGCATTTCCTCGACGATGGCCGCCCGGCCAGTCACTGTTCCGCCAGCCCAGATGAGCACGCCGTCCGTTGTAAAGGTATCCCCGTAGCGTTCCGGTTCCTGCCAGTCCAGGGCGAATACATACCGTGACAGCAGATCTTCGATTTCGGCGCGATCGTCATGCAGCCGGCGCTGACCCAGCAGTGAGAAGCCGGCGCATGACAGCGCAGCCACGACGATGACGGTGACGATCACCGTGGATAAGGGCCGTAAGGTCACCGTGAGCTCCCCACAACATATTCAAAGATACCGTCCGGACCGGGCGTTCTTTTTCTTTGGCTGATTGTAATTCACTTTACAAGCACAGCGACTTGCCTGTTTACTGCCGCGCCAGCAAGTGCGGTGATCCCCACCTTGCGGGCATGAATCCACCTCACGTGTCACCAGAACAAGAAGACCGCTTGTGAAAATCTGCATTGTCGGCGCGGGCATCGGCGGATGCGTCGCCGCCCTGAGCCTGGCCGAGTCCGGCCACGACGTTGAAGTCTACGAGGCTGTTCAAGCACTCAGCCCGCTGGGCGTAGGCATCAACCTGCTGCCTCACGCTGTCCAAGTGCTGGAACGGCTCGGACTGAGCGGGTCCCTGGAGTCGCTGGGAGTGGCCACCCGCGAACTGGTCTACTTCAACCGCCACGGACAGCGCATCTGGGGAGAACCTCGCGGCAGATTCGCCGGCTATCCGGTGCCGCAGATCTCCATTCACCGCGGCGTGCTGCAGATGGAGTTGCTCAAGGCCGTGCAGGCACGCCTCGGCATGGAGCGCGTGCACACCGGGCATCGCTTCACTGCCGTCGAAGGCGATGGGCCGGTGCGAGCCACGTTCATGAACGCAGGTGGAGTTTCCGTCAGCGTAGACGCCGACATGCTGGTGGGCGCGGATGGCATTCACTCCAGGCTGCGCCTGCAGCGATATCCGCACGAAGGTCTGCCGCGCTACGGCGGCCGCCTGCTGTGGCGCGCCACCAGTCGCGCAAGGCCTTTTCTGACCGGCTCCACCATGATCATGGCCGGACACCAGCATCGCAAGTTCGTCGCCTACCCGATCACCGCAGCGGGCCCGGATGGATTGCAGACCATCAACTGGATCGCCGAGCTGACTGTGGAACAGATGCCAGGCCGCGAAGAATGGAACAAGGAGGTCGACAGGGCGCTGTTCGCAGAGCAGTTCGCCGACTGGCGCTTCGAGTGGCTGGATATACCGAGCCTCATCGCCGGTGCCGAACGCGTTTACGAGTTTCCACTGGTTGACCGCGATCCCCTGCCCGCGTGGTCGTTCGGCGCGACCACGCTGCTGGGCGACGCCGCGCATCCGATGTATCCCATTGGCTCGAACGGGGCGAGTCAGGCCATCCTCGACGTGGATGCGTTGACCAGGAGTCTCGGCGAAACTGCGTCGGTCACGGCCGCACTGGCCCGCTATGAAGCGGCCCGTCTGCCGGCGACGGGGTCCATCGTGCTCGCCAACCGTGGCAACGGTCCGGAACAGTGCATGCAGATGGCCGAGGAGCGGGCACCGGGTGGGTTCGACAAGATCGAGGATGTGTTCGCCACCGGTGAACTCGAAGGCATCGCAGCCCGTTACAAGGCGGTTGCCGGCTTCTCGAAGGAAGCCGTAGGCGCGCTGAAGAAACCGACCTGAGTCGTTCGCACCGGCAACATCGCGCCTGAAGTCGATGGCGGCGAGCGTCAGCCCGAGCCCCCATCGAGCTTCTGCAACCGCCGCAGCAGACGTTCGAGTGTGCGCATCTCTGCGCCGCTGAACAATCGCTTCATGCGCGCCTCGTGCTGACTGATTCTCTCGCGCACCTGTTCCATGAGCCGTACTCCAGCCGCAGTCGCGTGCAGCTCGCGCCTTCTCGCATCCAACGGCGATCGCCGGCGCTGCAACAGACCGCGCGCTTCCAGACGGTTGACGAGCACCATCATGGTGGCGCGATCGATCGACAGCGCGGTGCCAATGATTCCCTGCGCCACGCCGGGATTACCGATAACCAGCCACATCACCGCCGTGTGCTTCTGCGTCAGCTTCAGATCGCCCAGCGTCGCCAAATAATCCCGATGAACAGCACCTTGCGCGCGACGCAAGTGATAGCCCAGCAACAGGTCGAGACCAGCGAAATCGAAACGGGCAGATGTTTGTTCAACGACATCTGCCCTGGCGGAGTCATGGCGGCGCGACACTGATGGTCCTTTTGACCTGTCTATCACCGCAATCTAGTGGCTTGCCGCTGTTCGTTCAACACACTTAGTATGCAGTGCATACAACCATGCCGGATTTTGTGTGACTAGGATGCTGCACACCGGCGCACTTGAGACCAGCGAAACCAAGGGGACATTCATGCGTACCGTGAGCAATTCGGCTCGTTATGGGCTTGGCTCGGCCATATCGAGCATCGGTGTATTCAGCGTGCTTTCTGCAGGATCTGGCATCACCGGCACAGCATCGGCCGCCGAGGTCGCCACTGATCAACTGCAGGAAGTAGTGGTAACCGCGCGTCGCCGCGAGGAGAGCCTGCAGGACACGCCGGTTGCAGTGACCGTGCTCACCAATGACATGCTCGAAAGAATGCAGATCAGCGGCACCACGGATCTGGACAAGGTCGCTCCGAACCTGCAGTTCCACAGCTATGGCACGTTGACTGGCAACAACTCCGCAGCACAGGTTTTCATCCGCGGCATCGGCCAGACCGATGCCACACCCGCCGTGGACCCCGGCGTGGGTCTGTACATCGACGATGTGTACATGGGCCGCTCGGTGGGAGGCGCAATGGAGATGCGCGACATCGCCACGACACAGATCCTGCGCGGGCCACAGGGAACACTGTTCGGACGCAACACCATCGGTGGCGCAGTGCTGCTCACTACCAATGGCCCGGGTGAAGGAGCCGGCAACACCCTGCGCGCCTCGGTCGGCGACGACAACCTGTTCGATGTTTTTGGCGCCTTCGATTTTCCCAAGGGCGAACACTGGGCCGCCCGTATCTCGGGCGGAGTGCGTACGCGCAGCGGCTACGTCAGGCGGCAGGTCGATGGCGTGGATCTCGGAGACGAAAACTCGCAAAACGCACAGTTCGCACTGCGCTACCAGCCACGTGACGATCTGTCGTTCACTCTGCGTACCGACTTCTCGCGGGAAAACGAACATGGCTCGCCGTTCGTGTTCCAGTCGATCAATGAGGCGGCGCTGTTCGTGGGCGTGGCGAGCATCAATGCGGGTTGCCCCAACATCCTGGATGGACTGCCACCTCCGACGCTGGTCGGGCCTCTGGCTGATCCGCGCTGCGGCAATGACGCGCAGTACAAAGGCCCGTTCACCAACGGCGGGACTGCGCCGGTGTTCAGTGATCTGCGCAACCGGGGCGCCTCGCTGGTGGCCAAGTGGGATGTGAACGACATGCTGTCGTTCAAGTCCATCACCGCGGACCGCAAGCTGAACTGGTCCGGCGCCCGCGATGCCGACAACACCCCGCTGCTGGTGCTGCACACCAACTACCACAGCCGCAGCGAGCAGTTCAGCCAGGAGCTGCAGGCCGTCATCGATGGTGAACGGCTTGATGGCGTGGTGGGCCTGTACTACTTCGACGAGGATTCGTTCGACCGCGTGCTGGTTGCCATCTCCAATCCGGGAACCTCTTATGACACGCAACGCGTGTCCCTCGGCAGCCGTGCCAAGGCCGCATTCTCGGAGTGGACTTACAAGGTCACTGAGGGCCTGAGCGCCACGGCCGGCATCCGCTACACGGACGAGACCAAGTCCCTGCACGGCACACTGTTCAATGTATCGCCGGCGACGGCTGCGGAGCCGGTCAACTTCCCGACCGCGCTTTGCCCGTTCAATGGTGCGCCTCCCACGCAGACGGGCTGCCTGTTCCTCACCACGAATCCCTACAAGCTGAAGTTCTCCGACACGACGCTGTCTGCCAGCGCCCAGTATCGCTGGAATGATGCCGTGATGAGTTACGTGAGTTACTCCGAAGGCTTCAAGAGCGGCGGCTTCAACCAGCGATACAACGCCGCTCCTCCGGGCAATGCACCGATCTCCTTCGGCGCGGAGCAGGCCACCACCGTGGAAGTCGGCCTGAAGCTCAATCCCGTGCGCGGGCTGCGCATCAATGCCGCGCTGTTCACCACGGACTACGACGACATTCAGATGACTTATCGTCTCGGCGTGGTTCCGCTGCTGTTCAACGCGGGCAAGGCGACGATCAAGGGCGGCGAGCTGGAAGTCGCCTGGTCGCCGACCACGCACCTGCAGATCGATGCCAGCGCGGGATATCTCGACTCTGGCTTCGATCGCATCACTCCGCCACCGCCATTCGGCACGGTGTCACCGACCGCCACGGCCACGCTCGCAAGCCGCCTGCCCTTCACGCCTGACTGGACCACGCACATCGGCCTGTCGTATTCCATCCCATTCAGCAATGGCTGGACATTGACGCCGCGCGTGGACAGCAGCTACACGGGCGCGCAGTTCTTCGACGCAGGCAATTCGGTGGAGGTTTCGCAGACGGGCGGCGTGACGATCTGGAATGGCTCCTTCACCCTCGAGTCACCTGACTCGAAGTGGCGCCTGGCGCTGAACGGCCAGAATCTCGGCGACAAGCTCTATCCTGTTGCGGGAACGTCCTCGCTCACCACATCGTCGGGTTACGCAGAAGTGGTCTATGCGCGTCCGCGCACATTCTCGCTGACTGCTTCGTATCACTTCTGAGCTGCGGCCTGGCGCGGACAGGCGGGAACATCGCCTGCCCGCGTCATCGGTTCCGATGGGTGGGCACTGGCGGCGCAGCATCCGACCAACGACAATGCGGCATGCTCAATCGTCCTCCGCGTCAGCTCGCTACGGGTGTGCGCCTCATCGAACGCGCCATCAGCGCCGAGGCGCCAGTGATTGGTCTTTATCTTTTCATGGCCTATGGGCGCCTGCTCAGATCCATGAGTCGCGGCACGCGCTTTGCCGCCATCAACCCGGTGGCCATCGGTGTGCCTGCCCTGCTCACGGCCCACCCTGGCCTGAGCCAGACGGAGCTGGCCGACCTGATGGGTGTGGAACGAATGACCGCCGGCCTGCAGGTCGAGCAGTGCATCAAGGCGGGTCTGGTCACCCGCAAGCATTCCACGGCGGATCGGCGGAAATATGCGCTGTATGTCACGGCGAAGGGTCGCGCGAACCTGCGGCGAATCGCGAAGCTGATCCCGCAGCACGAAGATTCCCTGTTCGCGAGCCTCAGTGCGCGCGAGCGGTCGATGCTGTACCGGATCCTGGTGAAGCTGATCCAGAAGGCGGACTAGCTTTCAGTCTTTGGCGAGCCAGCTCAGGATCTCGTCAGTATGCTGGCCCAGGCGGGGCGGCGGCTCCAGCGCAGAAGTCCCGGCCTGCGCCGAGACGAAGCCAGCGCCGAGCACAGCCACGTTTTCCCGCTGCGGAAGCCCCGGGATCTGCAGCGGAATGCGCAGATTGCGCTCCTCCAGTTCGGGGAGGGACATGGCTTCGCCAATGTCGCGGACCATGCCACAGGGAATGCCCGCCGCACTCAACAGCTGTTCCCATTCGACTGCATCGCGCGTGCGAAGCACATCCGCCAACGCCTGCTGCACGATCGCGGTGTTCTGACGCCGCGTGTCCGGATCCCTGAATCGCGGATCCGAATGCCAGGATGGCTGGTCCAGCAACCGGGCCAGCAGTTCGAACTGATGCTGCTGCACCACGCCCAGCGAAATGCGATGTCCATCGCGTGCCACGAACAGCGATGAGGTGGGTTGTCCGCTGTATCCGGTATTGCCGGTGCGTTCCAACGCGCGTCCCGTGACCAGCCACGGCACTACGGCGGACGCCATGAAGGCAATCGTGGCATCGAACATGGCCACATCGATGTGGTCGCCCTCACCGCTGCGCTCACGCCGCAGCAGCGCTGACAGAATGGCGAAGGCCGCCGTCTGCCCGGTCAGAGTGTCCACCACCGGAAATCCGACGCGCATCGGCGGACCTTCGGGATCTCCGCCCAGGCTCATCATGCCGCTGGTGGCCTGCACGATGTTGTCGATCGCCGGCCAGTCTCGCCGGGGACCGGATTGCCCGTAACCCGACACTGAACAGTAGACAATGCGCGAATTGAGTTTCTGCGCTGCTGCGTAGTCCAGGCCCAGCCTCTGCATCACGCCCGGGCGGAAATTCTCCACCAGCACATCGCAGCGCTGCACCAGCGCGCGCGCATGCTCGAGATCCTCAGTCCGCTTCAGATCGAGAACGATGGACTTCTTGCCCGCATTCACCGCGATGAACGCCGGAGCCATGCCATCGTAGCGCCGGTCGGCGCCGTAATTGCGCATTGCGTCGCCGCGGCCGGGCGCTTCGATCTTGATGACCTCGGCACCGAGCAGGCGCAGCAGATGCGTCGCATAGGGACCAGCCATGACGTGACTGAAATCCGCAATGCGGATGCCCTCGAGCACCTGTCTCATTCCTTCTTCTCCCGACAGGTGATACTGCCATCCTCTCCCACACTGGCGCGTGCGCGCTCGAACACCGGCACTCCATCGATGCCATAATCGGCCAGAGATCGGGCGTTGCGGGCTGCTTCGTGCAGGTAGAGCTCGTCGAAGCGCAGCTGATCGGCCGCGCTGAGCTCGGTCTCGATTACACCTGACTTGAGCGCCAGCTGCCAGCCCTGGTCAAGGGCGCGGCGGTTTTCATCGGCCAGCGCGCTTTCCCACACCGGGATGGCGGACTCCAGTACGGCGCGATGCGCGGCCGACAGCGAATTCCAGCGCCGCATTCCCATGGCGCGTGCCGGATACGCGCCGCGCCATACGCGCATGCGCAGGTAATGGTGCGCCACCTCCGCGAGGTGCAGCGAGCGGAAAGTGTCCGTGGGCGCGACGAGGCCATCGATCACACCCTTGGCCAGTGCCGAGTACACGTCACCCATGGGCATGTTGACCGGATCGGCGCCCAGATCGCGCATCACATTGAGCAGCTCGGTGGGCACCCGAATGCGCATGCCTTTCAGGTCGGCGAGTGAGCGTACGGGTTTGTCGCGCGTGACGATGCCAGGCAGGCTGCCACCCTGCACCGCCAGTACTTTGAGACCTTCGAGCTCGCGTTCGAAGCCCGTATTGCCCTCGGCCAGGCAACGATACAACGCCACCTGCGACTCGATGCTCGCCGCGCCGCTGTAAAAGCCCGACTGGATGCGGATCAGGTGCTCGCCGCCTTTCACGTAGATGGGCGTGATCAGTCCGATGTCCACCACGCCGTGGCGCAGCTCCTCCATGGAATGCTCGGAGGACAGCAGCGCGCCGGACCAGCTTGGCCGGATGCGCAGCGTCCCACGCGACTGCTCCTCCACATATTTCATCCAGCGCTGGTCGGCGCGGCTGAAGGGATGTGCGGGGCTGTACGGCGTGGCGTAGACCAGTTCGACCACACCATCGTCATGAGGCCGTGCACAGGCCACCAGCAACAGCGCCGCGGCCAGCATCAGCACAACATGAGCTGGCGATGCGTCTCTCATTTCTTCACCTGGCTGCGCAGGAACTGCGCCACCTGCTCTACCGCGGCCTCGCGATTCCACTGCGCGGAGTTGACCATGTCCGCATCCAGCATCAGCACTGGCACGCCGGCCTCGCGCAGCGCCGCGGCAGTCAGCAGCGTGCCGGACTGCGACAGCCGGTTGTCGGGCGGCACCAGCATCACCGCGGCATCGATGCCGCAGCGTCGGGACTCGTTCACCATCCATTCGTTCATCCAGGGCGGC
>DATNCK010000333.1:0-15955 GCA_035571575.1 Steroidobacteraceae bacterium
GCCGAGTTGCAATGCGTGGAGCGTCTCGCGGCGCATCGCCTGCGGCTGGCGCCAGCGCTGCGTGGGTTATGGCTGGAGTATGAGGCGCAGCAGACGCCGGAAAGTCACTGGGTGAAGGTGCTCGACCGGTTGATGCCCTTCATCGTGAACATCGCCACGCAGGGCAGGAACTGGAAGGAGCAGTCGGTGAGTCGCAGTCAGGTGCTGCGCATCAGTGAGCCGGTGCGCGAACACGCCCCGCAGATCTTTGCGTGGATGTGCGAGCGCATCGAAATCTACGTGCGTGACGGCTGGCTGCGCGACGCCTGACCCACCGACGCCATCGAGTGCTCACTGTCGCGGGGCCGGGCCGTCAACGCGCTCCGGCCACCGCGAGATTGGCGCCCGCGATGTAAGAGGCGGCGTCTGACACCAGAAACATCACCGCTGCTGCCACTTCATCTGGCTCGCCTGCACGGCGCATGGGCAATGCCTGAGCAATGGACTCGAGCTTTCCGGGCACGTGGATGTCGGTGCGGATCGGGCCGGGAGAAACGGCGTTGACGCGGATGCCTTCGGGGCCGACTTCGCGCGCGAGGCCCTTCGTGAGGCTGTCTATACCGCCCTTGGAGGCGGCATACCAGACATGTTCACCCACCGAGCCATACTCCGCGGCGCGCGAGGAAATCAGCACGATGGATCCGCCCTTGCCGTTGCGGCGCGTCGACATGCGGCGTACGGCTTCGCGCGAGCAGATCAACGCGCCGGTGAGATTCACATCGACTACGGACTGCAGCGTTGCATTGCTCGCATCGATCAGTGAGGAGGACGGACCGGTGATGCCGCCGTTGTAAACCAGTGCACCCAATGGGCCCAGTCGATCTACTGCCGCGAACACGCGTTCGATATCGGCAACCTTGCCCGTATCGGCCTGCACGGCTTCGACGATTCCACCCGCAGCGCGAATGCTGGCCACGACGGCATCAGCCGCCTGCTGGTTGTTCGCATAGGTGAACAGCACCTGGTAGCCCGCGGTCGCGGCTTGCCGTGCAATGGCCTCGCCGATGCCGCGACTTCCCCCTGTCAGCAGGAAGACCGGTTTTGCAATCTGGGCGTTCATGAAAGATCGTATTCCTCGCTGTGCAAATACGCGGCGGTGGGGCTAGTGTGAGCCGCTGGCCCGCGTTGCATGGGAGGAGCAGTGAAGCACAAAAAAGCGGTTGCCAAGAAGGTCGTTTCGCGCGAACCCCAGGTGTATGAACGTGTGCGGAAGATCTGCATGACGTATCCGGAAGCCACGGAGAAAAGCTCCTGGGGACATCCGAATTTCCGTGCCGGCAGCAAGACTTTCGTGACGCTGGAGATCTGGGAGGGACGGCCATCGATTACGCTGCGCCTGGAGGCGGAGCAGGTGCAGGAACTGTTGCGTGAGCCGGAGTTTTTCGCCACGCCCTATGGACGCGGTCAGTGGATCAGTCGATATCTGGACGGACGGCCGAGCTGGCGAGGCATTCGCGCGCTGATCGAGCAGAGCTACAGACTGGTGATGCCTCAGGTCGCGGCAAGCGCACGGCGCTTGCGGAATTCCAGCGGCCCCAAGCCATAGGCGCGGCGAAAACGCCGGGCGAAGTGACTGGGCTCGGCGAAGCCGCAGCGCGCGGCTACATCCATCACGGTGACGGCATCGCAACGCGGATCAGAAAGCAGCCGGTGTGCAGCTTCCAGCCGCAGCCGCATCAGCTCGCCACCGAAGGTGGTGCCGGCGCGACCGAACAGCAGATGCAGGTAGCGGCGCGAGATGCCCTGCGATGCGGCGAGCTCTGCCGGTGCGAGATCGCTTTCGAGGCAGCGCTCACGCAGTGAGTCGTGCAACCGCCGATACAGCTGGTCGGTGGGGCGCGCGGCCTGCGCCACCGGACCTGAGGCCAGTGCGACCAGTCCCGCCAGCTGATCAGAGACCGTGCCCGCAGGCAGCGAGAGATCCGATTCCACGCAGCCCTCCAGGCCGGCCAGCGCTGCTGACAGCGCACCACCCCAACCATTGCCCGCGCTGAACAACCGGCACGCTGCGGTCTGTGGTGAAGGCAGCCACGCCGAGAGCCAGTCGTGTGGAAAGCGCAGCACCAGACTGCGGGTAGGTCCCTGGCAGTCGAGCTGATAAGGAGCAGTACAGTCGACTACCGCGACATCGCCGGCGCGCAGCGTGCATTCGCGGCCATGCTGGCGAAAATGCTGCTGACCTTCACGGATCTGCATGAGGATGGTCCAGGCCCCCTGGCCGCGCGAAATATTCGCCGGCGTGCGGCGCACAGACTGCGTCTGCGCCTGCACCAGGTAGAGGCTGCCGGAGCCGAAGGGCACGCTATCGAGCCGGGCCTGGAAGGCGCCGGGCTCCGGACTGTCGATGTCGATTTCCAAGAAGGACCGGCACACCGTATCCACCCAGTAGGCGAGCGCCTGCCGTGGATCGACGTCCTCAGTCGTCCAGTGGTGCCGCGATGAAATGGCTGCCGCTCCCCTCATGCGGGCATGTTGCGGCAGTCCCACGGGGCGGGCAATAGGCTGCACCGACAGGCTTTGCACCGTCGGGCGCGTTGGCCTGCACCCGCGGACGCGCCCGGCCCGCGAGCGGGGGATACTATGGGCCAGCCCCCTCTTTCGTGGGGCGACGGGGGCGCGATGACAAAAAATGCCGGCCGGGGATTTCCCCTGCCCAGCTCGGTAAAAGTGGTGCCAGGTACCGAACGGGCCCAGGCCGCCTATCCCTATTACATGCAGTTCGCGCCGGAAGACGACCAGCGCTTCTGGTTCTACAACTCCATGCACTTTCCCGAACCCATGTGCGCCTTCGATTCGGTGACGGGCGAGGCGGCCTACTGCGCGCTGGGTGCGGCGAATACGCGCGTGCACTGCCTGCCCACCACCAAGGGCATCGACGAGCGCTATATCAACGGGCGTGTGTACATCGGTGGGGTGGGCGTGACGGATCCCGCCGAGGTGCAGGAGCGCACCGAAGAATTCATGCAGCGCGCGTTCTACTACTACGAGAACTGGGAAACGCTGTACGCGCAGTGGAAGAAGAAGATGGGCACGCTGATCGAGGATGCGCAGAAACTGTCGCATCCCTCGCTGCCCAAGTACGAGCCGCTCGCGAATGTGCGTGCCGGCAAGGGCGTGGCCTCGAACCACGACCTGCTCGACACCTACCAGCGCACGCTCGAAGGCTACTTCCGGATGTGGCACCACCACTTCGAGTTCCTGCTGCTGGGCTACGGCGCGTACATGACTTTCTTCGCCTTCTGCAAGAAGGCGTTTCCGGAGATTTCGGACCAGACCATTGCGCGCATGGTGGCCGGCATGGAGGCGGAGATCTTCCGTCCCGATGAGGAGCTGCGCCGGCTGGCGCGCTGTGCGGTGCAGTTCGGCGTGGAAGCGCCATTTCAGGAAGGCGTGAGCGCGGAGAAAGTGCTCGCGAGCCTGCGTGAAATGGGCGAGGCGGGCGGCAAGTGGCTGGCCGAGCTCGAGATCTCGCGCAATCCCTGGTTCAACGTGAACGTGGGCGATGGGTTCTATCACTACCATCGCGCGTGGAATGACGATCTGACGCTGCCGTTCTCCGCACTGCCCAGCTACATCAAGCAGGTTGGCGAAGGCGTGAACCTCGATCGTCCGGTGGAACAGCTGGTGAAGGAACGCGCGCAGCTGATCGCCGACTATCGTGAGCTGCTGCCCACCGAAGAAGATCGCGCGGCCTTCGACCAGATGATTCATCTGGCGCATCGCGTGTTTCCCTATGTGGAAGGCCACAAGTTCTACTGCGAGCACTGGTACACGAATCTGTTCTTCAACAAGATCCGCGAGTTCGGTGGGTTGCTGAAGGAGCATGGCTTCTTCTCGCGCGAAGATGATGTATTTCACCTCACGCACTATGAGCTGAAGTCCGCCATCATCGACCTGATGCAGTCGTGGTCGGCCGGTTCTCCGCCGCGGGGTCCTGCACACTGGCCGCCCATCGTGGCCGAGCGCCGTGCGGCCATTGCTCTTTGGGCCAAAAACGATACGCCACCGGCGCTGGGCCCGGTGCCGGAAATCATCGATGATCCGGCCATCGTGATGCTCTGGGGCATCACGCGCGAAAGCCTCGATGCCTGGCTGGATGCCGACAGCGGCGAGGCCAAGCGCGACATCAAGGGTTTTGCCGCATCGCGCGGCGTGGTCGAAGGCATCGCGCGCGTGGTGAAGTCGGCGGAAGAGATCACCCGCCTGCGTGAAGGTGACATTCTGGTCTGCCAGGTCACGAACCCGACCTGGTCGCCGGTGTTCCGCAAGATTGCGGCAGCGGTGTCGGATATAGGCGGATCGATGAGCCATGCGGCCATCGTGGCGCGTGAGTACGGGCTGCCGGCGGTCGTCGGTACCGGCAATGCCACGCGGCGCATTCGCGACGGCCAGCGTGTGCGCGTCGACGGTGACCGCGGACTAGTCACGCTGCTCGATTGAGATCGCAAATGGCTTCGATTCTCTGGTTTCGGGAAATTTCGCTCGCAGATCGCCCCGCCGTGGGCGGCAAGGGTGGTTCACTGGGCGAACTGACGCGCGCGGGGATCGCCGTGCCGCCAGGATTTGTCATGGCCACCGAGGCCTTCGATCGCTTCATCAGCGTCATTGAAGAGACCACTGCGATTCGCTCCCGTGTGGAGACCCTGAGCGAGGATGATCTGGAGAGCATCCAGGCCTGTTCCGCCTTGATTCAGGGTGCGATGCTGGCTCATCCATTGCCCGAGGTGTTGCGCGCGCCACTGCGCGAAGCGCACAGCGCACTGTTTGCCGGCGGCGCCATCGGGCCGGTGGCCGTACGCTCCTCGGCCACGGCCGAGGATTCGGCCGACGCCAGCTTCGCCGGCCTGCAGGATACCTTGCTGTGGGTTCTCGATTTCGCGGCGCTGGAGCGCGCGCTGCTGCAGTGCTGGGCCAGTCTGTACTCCGTGCCATCGATCAGCTATCGCCGCAAGCGCGCCATGCCCGAGGCGCAGGTGTCCATGGCGGTGGTAGTGCAGCAGATGGTGGACGCACGCACGGCGGGTGTACTGTTCACGCGCAGCCCCACCACCGGCGATCGCTCGGTAGTGGTGATCGAAGGCGCGTGGGGACTGGGCTCGGCGGTGGTCAGCGGTGAGGTGACGCCGGACCGATTCGTGGTGGGCAAGATCACGGGCGAGATCACGGTGCGCGACATTCGCGACAAGCATGTGATGCATGCGCCACTGCAGGGCGGCGGCACGCATGAAGTGGAGACACCGGAAGACCGGCGACAGGTTCCGTGCCTGGATGACGGCCAGCTTGCCCAGCTGCGTGACCTTGGTCGGCGTATCGAGCGGCACTACGGCTGTCCGCAGGATATAGAGTGGGCTTTCGATGGCAGCGGTTCGTTGCTGGTGCTGCAGAGCCGTCCGGAGACAGTGTGGGCAGCGCGCGATGCGGCGCCGGTGTCGAAGGTGCAGGAGAATCCCTTGCATCATTTGATGAGTGTGTTTGGAGGCAAGCGGTGAGTCTGACAGCGCGGGATGTGGCCGAGATCGTGCGGGTGCTGGAGGAATCCAGCTTCGACAGCCTGGAGCTGGACATCAACGGCATGCAGCTGCGGCTGAAGCGCAGTGGTGCCGTCGCGCCGCAGAATGAAGCAGCGCAAACCCGCGCGGCCGATCGGAACGCGGCGGCAGCGCTGATGACGGCGCCTGCCCCCGCGGCGTCGCCAGTGGTTTCGGGCCCGGCTGGCACTACACCGGTTCCCGCGCCATTACTGGGCATCTTCTATCGCGCGCCCAAACCCGGCGAACCGCCCTTCGTGCAGGCAGGAGATCGTGTGCGTGCCGACAGCATCATCGGCATCATCGAGGTGATGAAGCTGATGAACACCGTGCGCGCGGGCTTCGATGGCGAGATCGTGCAGATCAGCGCCGCCAACGGCGAACTGGTCGAATACGGCCAGCCGCTGCTGTGGCTTCGCAAGAGCTGAAGTGGCCGCGATCCGCCGTGTGCTGATTGCCAACCGCGGCGAGATCGCGCTACGTATCATGCGCAGCTGCCGCAAATTGGGAATCGAGACCGTACTCACTGTTTCTGAAGCCGATCGCGACTCACTGCCCGCGCGTCATGCCGATCGCGTGGTCTGCATCGGACCGGCGCCATCCAGCCAGTCCTATCTGCGTCCCGACACCATCATGCAGGCTGCGCTGAGTACCGATTCGCAGGCCATCCATCCTGGCTATGGATTCCTGTCGGAGCGCACGCAGCTGGCCATGCTGTGCGAAGAGAATGACGTGGCCTTCATCGGCCCGACTGCGGCCCAGATTGCCGCCGTGGGAGACAAGCTGCGTGCGCGTGCGCATGCGGTTGCGGCGCAGGTGCCCGTGGTGCCGGGCGGACCTGTGAGCACGCAGGATGATGCGGAAGCCTTGTTCGAACATCTGGGTGCGCCGGTGCTCATCAAGGCCGTCGGCGGCGGCGGTGGACGCGGCATGAAGCTGGTACCGACGGCCGATGATCTGCCGGGCGCCGTGCAGATGGCGGCCGCCGAAGCCGGTGCGGCCTTTGGCGATGGCCGTATCTACATGGAACGCTACGTGGCCCGAGGCCGGCATGTGGAAGTGCAGGTGCTGGGCGATGGTGGGGGCCGCGTGCTGCACCTGGGGGAACGCGACTGCTCGGTGCAGCGCCGTTATCAAAAGCTGGTCGAAGAAACGCCGGCGCCGGGCATCTCTCCCGAGCTGCGTGCGCGCATCTGCAACGCGGCCGTGCGTTTCGCCGCCGCGCTGAACTATCGTGGCGCCGGCACCGTCGAATTCCTGCTCGATGCGCAGCGCGAAGCCTTCTATTTTCTGGAGATGAACGCGAGGATCCAGGTGGAGCACCCGGTGACCGAGATGGTGAGCGGCGTGGATCTCATCGCCGAGCAGATTGCGATTGCCGCGGGCCAGGGCCTGAAACTCACGCAGGAGCAAATCGCACTGCAGGGGGCTGCGGTGGAATGCCGCATCAACGCTGAAGATCCGCGCGCGGATTTCATGCCCAGTCCGGGGCGTGTGACTACAGCTCAGTGGCCGAAGATGGAGGGTGTGCGTGTAGACACGTGGATCGAAACCGGCTCCATGGTGCCGCCGTACTACGACTCGCTGCTGGGCAAGATCATCGTGCACGCATCGACGCGTGAAGCCGCCATCGTCCGCATGCGCGAAGCGCTGGCCGCCACCCGCATCGAGGGCGTGCGCACGAATCTGGAATTCCAGTCCGCCGTGCTGGGCAGTGATGATTTCGCGGCCGGCGGCGTCGATACCAACTGGCTTGGCCAATTCATACAGCGCGAAGACTGGGAGGCGCCCCGTGGCTGATATCCGTATCGTCGAAACCTCGCTGCGCGACGGCAACCAGAGTCTCTGGGGCGCCACGGGCATCGACACCGCCATGACGCTGACCATCGCGCCGGTGATGGATCGTGTGGGCTTCTCGGCCATCGACTTCACCACTTCCACGCACATGGGCGTGGCGGTGCGCTACAAGCGCGAGGATCCCTGGGAACGCATCCGGCTGATGGCGGCGGCCACGCCGCGTACACCGCTGCAGTTCATGTCCACGGGTTTCCGCTTCATTTCCTGGGATACGGCCAGCCCGGAATTCATGGAGCTGGCCTTCGGTACGCTGGCGCGCAATGGCATCAGGCGTTTCTGCCTCGCCGACCCCATGAATGATGTGGATGCGCAGATTGCCTGCGCGCGTTCGGTGAAGCGCGTCGGCGGCGAGTTCGTCATCGCCGCACTGGTGTTCAGCATCAGCCCCATACACGACGATGCGCACTATGTGCGCAATGCCGCGCGACTGGCCGCCTGTGCCGACATCGATGCGCTGTACATCAAGGATCCCGGTGGGCTGCTGCAGCCGCAGCGCGCGCGCACGCTGATCCCCGCCATCAAGGCGGTGATCGGCAGCAAGCCGCTGGAGCTGCATTCGCATTGCACCATCGGCCTGGCCGAACTGGCCTACATGGACGCACCGGACTTCGGAGTCAGTGCGGTGCAATGTGCTTCGGGGGCCGCGGCGGATGGCACTTCGAACCCCCACTCGGCGCGCGTGGTCTCGAACCTGCGTGCACTGGGTCATCGTGTCGACGTGGACGATGCGGCACTGGCGGAGGTGAATCTGTACTTCACGCAACTGGCGGAGTCCGAAGGGCTGCCGGCCGGGGCGTCGCAGCCCTTCAATGCCAGCTATCTGCGTCATCAGTTGCCGGGCGGCGTGGTCAGCACCATGCGCCGGCATCTGCAGGACATGCGTCAATTGCCGCGCGAGGCCGAAGTGATCGAAGAGCTGGGACGCGTACGCGAGGAGCTGGGCTGGCCCATCGTGATGACACCGTTTGCACAGATGATCCTCACGATGGCGGTGCTCAATGTCACCGGCAAGGAACGCTACAGCGTGATTCCGGACGAGGTGATCCGCTACGCGCTGGGCCGCTTCGGCCGGCCGAATATTCCCATCGATGGCGCGGTGATGGATCGCATTACATCGCTGCCGCGAACGAAGGAGATTCTGGCCGAGTCGGGCATGGCGCCATTGTCCGAGCTGCGACGGCGCATCGGCGCAAATCTTTCCGACGAGGAATTCCTGCTGCGCGCGACCATGCCCGCGGAGCTGGTGAATGCCATGCAGGCGGCCGGATCGGCCAATCGCGAGTACCGGCCCTATGCGCGGCCGGTGGTGCAGCTGGTGCGCGAATTGTGCGCGCGACGGGACATCGGCGATGTCGAGGTGAAGAAGCCGGGCTTCCGGCTGGCGCTGCGGCGTGGCGCACGGGGCGTTGCTGCATGAGGGCACGGAAGGTGACCCGGGCGCCAAAGAAGACACCGGCGGGCAAGGCGGGCGGTGTTCGCAGGCGCACCACGCGCAGCGCGGTGCGCGGCTACATGTTCGATCTCGACGGCACACTGGTGCTCGGTGACAAGAGCCTGCAGTCCTATGATGTACTGCCTGGCGCCATCGAAACGCTGAACACGCTCAAGCAGCGCGGCATTCCTTATGTCGTGCTCACCAATGGCAGCGCGCATCCACCGGCGCATCACGCGGCAAAACTCAGAAAAGTCGGATTGCCCATCGAAGACGCACAGATGCTGACGCCCTCCAGCGTCACCGCTGATGTTTTCCTGCGTCGCGGTGTGCGGCGCGCACTGGTGCTGGGGATGCAAGGCGTGGCGCATGCGCTGGAGGCCGCCGGTATCGAAGTGTGTTTCCCCGCGCAGGCAGAAGGCCGCGCCTTCGATGGCGTCTACGTGGGATGGCATCCGGATTGCCACATGAAGGACATCGAAGCGGCCTGCAATGCCATCTGGGCCGGCGCAAAGCTGTACGTGGCTTCGGATGTGCCGTTCTTCGCCGCGCGTGGTGGACGCACCATCGGCTATTCCTACGCCATTGTCGGCGCCATTCGTCGTCTCACCAAGGCACCGGCCATCATCACGGGCAAGCCTTCGCAGTTTGCACTGTCCGTCGTGGCGCGCACGCTGGGAGTCCGCAAGTCGGAAGTGGGCGTGGTGGGCGATGACCCCTTGGTGGAGATGATCATGGCGCGTGCCGGCGGTGCCACGGGATTCGGCGTATGCACGGGCACTACCAGTGCCAGACAATGGGCCGCGCAGCCGAAATCACGACGACCGCATCATGTGCTGGAGAATGTGGGCGAGCTGCTGCGCGACTGAGGTGCGCTTGGTGTCGACCGGTTTGATGGGGGCAATCATGTCAATCCGAAGCCTGTTCACCGCACTGCTGGCCAGCTGCCTGCTCGTCGGCTGCGTCACTACCGCACCGGCCACCTCCTCAACGGCCACCGAGAAGCAGATCCGCGAACTCGAACAGCAGCAGGTCAGGGCGGCCATCGCGCGTGACCGGCCAGCGCTGGAGCGACTGTTCGCGGCGGACTTCCGCCTGGTCAATCCCTCCGGCGCCATCGCCAGCAAGCAGGAACTGATGCAATTGCTGACCGAGGGCGCTTCGCCCTATTCATCGGCCGTCTACCAGACAGATGTGGTGAGCGTGTACCGCGATGTGGTGGTAACCATCGGACTGGAGACCGTAGTGCCGGCGCGCGGTGCGCAGGCCGGCCAGCAGGTGAAACGTCGCGTGACTCATGTCTGGCAGCAGCAGGGCGGCCAGTGGCGACTGGTGCTGAGGCAGGCCACTGTTGTCACGCCCTGAAGGACGCGACCGCTAGAACATGGAATTGGCGTTGTCGGCCGTATCCGGGATGGCCTGGATGATGTCCCAGTGCTCGACCACCTTGCCGTTCTCGATGCGGAAGATGTCGACCACCGACTCACCATGGGGATTCGGTCCTCCCATGCCGTGCAGGTGCAGCATCACATAGGGTCCTTCGGCGATCACCCGCTTCACTTCATAGCGGTGGCCGGGAAAGGCGGCCTTGAAGCCGGCCAGCCACGCGCGTAGCCCGTCGTGGCCATCGGCGGCATAGGGCGCGTGCTGTTTGTAGCTGGCACCCATGTAGGGCAACGCGGCGTCGAAATCCTTGCGGCCGATGATCTGCTCGTAGAACGCCAGCACCAGCTTCTTGTTCGCCTCGAGCTGCGCCTGCGGACTTGCTGTGCGGCGCGCAGGCTTCGCCTTGCGCACCGGACCGGCCTTGCGCGCGGCACGCTTCTTCACGACCTTCCTGGCGGCCTTCTTCGCGACAGGACGTTTGCTGCTGGCGGACTTGCGCTTGGCCATGATTCCCCCGTTAGGTGGTGGAGCAGACGGATACCGGCAGAGAAGATTATAGTCCCGCAGATGGATTTCCAGATTGTGTCCGCCTTGCCCGATGCGCATGCGGCAGCGGTGCGCGAGATTTTCAACGATGCCATCGAGAACACCACCGCACTGTACGACTACCAGCCGCGGTCGCTGGCCACGGTGCTGCAATGGTTCGGCACCAAGGCGCGCGAGGCGCATCCGGTGCTTGCGGCTGTCGACAGCAGAGGCGCACTGCTGGGGTTTGCCAGCTATGGCTCGTTCCGCGCCTGGCCGGCATACAAATACAGTATCGAGCACTCGTTGTACGTGCACCGGGACCACCGCCGCCGCGGCGTGGGGCGGGCGCTGCTGCAGCAACTGGTAGCGCGTGCCACCGAGCTCGGTTATCGCACGATGATCGGCGGCATCGACGCCACCAATGCGTCCAGCATCGCGCTGCACGAGGCGCAGGGTTTCACGCACGCCGGCACTATTCACGATGCTGGCTACAAGTTCGGCCGCTGGCTGGATCTGGCGTTCTACGAGAAGCTGCTGCCGGGACCGGCACAGCCAGTTGATGGTTAGGGAGGACTCATGTACGAGCTGTTCATCGGCAACAAGAATTATTCCTCATGGTCGATGCGCCCCTGGGTGCTGATGCGCGCCCTGGGCCTGGCTTTCGAAGAGCGGTTGAAACCCTTCCATCTCAATCAGGGCGATGGCGATTTCAGGCATTTCTCCCCGACCGGAAAGGTGCCCCTGCTGGTGCACGGTGAGGTACGCGTGTGGGATTCGCTGGCCATCATCGAATATCTGGCCGAACGGCATCCTGGCGTGTGGCCTTCGATAGCGAATGCTCGCGCTTGGGCGCGATCGGCTGCCTGCGAAATGCACTCGGGCTTCGGCAATCTGCGCAATGACTGCTCGATGAGTGTGGGCGTGCGCATCAAGATGCATCGCATCTCCGATGCGCTGCGGGCGGAGCTGGCTCGCCTCGACGCGTTGTGGGCCGAGGGCCTGACGCGCTTTGGCGGCCCCTTTCTGGCCGGCGCAAATTTCACGGCGGTGGATGCCTTCTATGCGCCCGTGGCGACGCGCATCCAGACCTATGGCCTGCCCGTGGACGAGCGCTCGAAGCGCTATGTGTCCCTGCTGTTGCAGCATCCGGCCGTGGCCGAGTGGATCGAAGCCGGCACGCGTGAAACCTGGCGCGATGTGCCGCATGAAAAGGAAATCCTCGCCAGCGGCGAGCTGCTGCAGGATCTGCGAGCGTGATGCAGATGCGGGGGTTGCCCGCAGCCATGCTGCTGGCATTGCTGGCGCCCTGCGTGCATGCCGCCGCAGCCCCTGAGTGCGGATCGCTGCGCCTGCCCACATCCGTGAAGGGCGAGATTCTGCAGCAGAAGATGCAGCCTGCCGGCGGCTTCCAGCCGGAAGGTGCATCGCGAATGGAGAACCTGCCGGCGTTCTGTCGCGTGGTGGCAGTGCTGAAGCCGACGGTGCAATCACAGATCCGCGTCGAGGTGTGGCTGCCGCAGAACTGGAACGGCAAGCTGATGGGCGTGGGCAATGGCGGCTTCTCGGGCAGCATTGCCTACGCAGCGCTGGCGGATGGCCTGCAGCGTGGCTATGCCACGGCTTCGACCGACACCGGCCATGAAGGCTCCAGTGGACGCTTTGCGCTGGAACAGCCGCAGAAGGTAATAGACTTCGGCTACCGCGCGGTGCACGAGATGACACTGGTCGCCAAGCGGTTCGTACAGGACTACTACAGGAACGCCGCGCAGCACGCCTACTGGGTGGGCTGTTCCGCCGGCGGGAGGCAGGGCCTGCAGAGCGCGCAGCGCTATCCCGAGGACTACGACGGCATCGTCGCCGGTGCGCCGGCACTGGACTGGACCGGTCGGGCCAGTTCCGCATTGCGCGTGGCGCAGGCTGTACGTGCCACGCCGGCTGCGCGCGTAGATACCCGCGCGATGACGCTGCTGCATCAGGCGGCACTTGCTGCCTGCGATGCCAGCGATGGACTGGTTGATGGCGTGATCGAATCGCCGCAACGATGCCGCTTCGATCCACAGGTGACTCGATGCACGGACAGCGCCAGCGGTACCAGCAGTGCCGACAGCAGCTGTCTCGCTCCAGCGCAGGCCGAAGCCGCGCGCGCCATCTACGAAGCGCCGGCAAATTCCGCCACGGGCCGCGCCATCACCGGGCTGTATCCGGGCAGCGAACTGGGCTGGGCAACCTGGGCGGGCAATCAGCCTTTCGCCACTGCCATCGATCATTTCCGCTATGTGGTGTACGCAGATCCCGCCTGGTCGCTGCAGCAGTTCCGTTTCGATCGTGATGCGCCGCGCGCCGAGAAGCAGGATGACAACACCATCAATGCGCTGAATCCGGATCTCGCACGGTTCTTCCAGCGTGGCGGGAAACTGCTGCAATACCACGGCTGGAGCGATCCGCAGATTTCACCGGGCGTGAGTCCACAGTACTACGAGTCTGTTGCTGCGCGTATCGGTGACATGGCACGGGTGAATGCCTCGTACCGGTTGTTCATGGTGCCTGGCATGGCGCATTGCTCTGGTGGCGACGGCGCCAGCCGCTTCGACATGGTGCCGGCGCTTGAAAACTGGGTGGAGCGCGGAGTCGCGCCCGGCGAGATCATCGCGCAGCGCGAGCGCGGCGGCGCGGTGGATCGCACGCGACGATTGTGCGCCTGGCCGCGCGTCGCCCGTTATGACGGCAGCGGCGATCCGAATGCCGCGGCGAGCTTTCGCTGCGAGAACCCGTGAAGGCGGGAACGACGCGGGCCGCGACACGGGGCGTGAACGGGAATGTCGCGACACCTGTGATCACGCGATACGCAGTGCTGGCCATGCTCGGCTCCTTGCTGCTCGCCGGCTGCCGCACGGCACCGCAAGGCGAAGCGCCTGCAACCGAAGCTTTACCGGAACTGCGCTACGAAGCCGCCACCTTGGCTGCACTTCCCGGATGGCAAACCGATGCCATCGGCGAGGCATGGCCCGCATTGCTGGCGAGCTGCCGCAGTACGGGGCTTGCACCTGCGTGGCGTGGATTCTGCGATCAAGCCTCTGCGTTGCCCGCAAGCGATAACACTGCTCAGCGACAGCTGATCGAATCGCGTTTGCGTGCCTGGCAGGTGGTCACTTACACGAATACGCCGCGTCACGCGGTGCGCAGCGATACAGGCCTGATCACCGGCTACTACGAGCCGATGCTGAACGGCTCACGCAAGAAAGGTGGCAAATTCCAGACGCCGCTGTATGCCGTGCCCGACGATCTGGTCTCGGTGGAACTCGGCGAAGTCTATCCGGCGCTGCAGGGCGCGCGCGTGCGTGGCAGATTGCAGGGCCGTCGCATCGTGCCGTATCCGGAACGTGCGCAACTGAGCGACGGCCGCGTGCTCGCGGGCAAGGAGATTCTGTGGGTGGACAGCGCCATCGATGCATTCTTCATGCAGATCCAGGGTTCCGGCCGCGTGCGTCTCGACAATGGCAGCACCGTGCGACTGGCCTTTGCCGACGTGAATGGCCGGCCATATCGCGCCATCGGTCGCTACCTGGTGGACAAGGGTGAGATGACGGTGGAGCAGGCGACCGCGCCGGCATTGCATGACTGGCTGCTGGCGCATCCCGAACGCCAGCAGGAAGTCTTCAACCAGAACCCCAGCGTGGTTTTCTTTCGCGAAGAGAAGCTGCCCAATCCGAATGAGGGACCCAAGGGCGCGCTCGGTGTGCCGCTGACGCCGGGCCGCTCGGTGGCCATCGATCCGCGCGCACTGCCGCTGGGCGCGCCGCTGTTTCTCTCGACCACGCATCCGGTGACCGCGACACCAGTGCGGCGATTGGTGCTTGCACAGGACACGGGTGGCGCCATCCGTGGTGCGCTGCGCGCCGATCTGTTCTGGGGCTGGGAAGCAGGCGCCGGGGATGCGGCCGGACGCATGCGCGCGCAAGGATCACTGTGGCTACTGTGGCCGGCAGATCAAACACCACCCGCGCCCGTAGCAGCCACCACGGCGCATTGACGGGAACCTTGCCGACTGCCTATGGTCTGGATACTCGCTCGCGGTCGCCGCAGCAGCATCCAGGGGAGCATCATGGACGAACGTACCTTCCGCATTTCGCGTCGCGCAGTGCTGCAGACCGGTGTCGCCGCCGGTGTCGCCGCCACACTGGGCCAGTCGCTTGCCACGGCAGCCACACCCACCAAGGCGGGCGTGCTGACGCGAGCCATTCCTTCGAGCGGCGAAAAGATTCCCGTCGTCGGTGTGGGCACCAATGCCTTCGGCGTCACCTCGGCCGAGGAACTGGCCGAACTGCGCAAGGTGCTGCAGGCCATGCCCGGTCTCGGCGGTGCCGTCATCGACACGGCGCAGGCATACGGTGCGTCGGAAGAGGTGATCGGCAGACTGCTTTCTGATCTCGGTAATCGCGACAAGTTCTTCCTCGCCACCAAGACGCCGCTGGCTGGCGATATCTCCGGTGGCAAGGCTGTGCTCGATCTTTCGTTCCGCCGGCTGCAGGTGAGCAAGATCGACCTGCTGCAGATCCACAATGTGTATGGCCTCGATGAGCTGATGCCGCACTACCTCGACTACAAGGCGGCAGGAAAGATCCGCTACATCGGCGTGACCACTTCGGTGGATCGCCAGTACGAGCAGATGAAGGCGGCGCTGGCCAAGCACAAATTCGATTTCATGCAGATCGATTATTCGATCGGCGATCGCAGCGCGGCCGAAGCGCTGCTGCCCATGGCGCGCGACAAAGGCCTCGCGGTGCTGAACAACACGCCTTTCGGTGGCCGTGGCCGCAGTTACTTTCCGCGTGTGGCGGGCAAGGCCGTGCCGGAATTCGCGAAGGAATTCGACGCCACGACGTGGGCGCAGTTCTTCCTGAAGTACAACCTCTCGCATCCGGTGATCACTGCGGCGATTCCCGGCACGACGACGGTGGCTTATCTCGAAGACAACCAGGCCGCTGCACGCGGCCGGCTGCCCACCGCGGCCGAGCGCAAGAAGATGGAAGAGTTCTGGGATTCGATGCCGGGGTAGCGACTAGTCCAGCCCGAAGGCCAGCAGCACGTTTCCTGGCCGACCCACCAGGCCGCCGTAGCCTGCGTTCACGAACAGCATTCCGCCGGCCACGATGGGCCCGGGTCCATCCATGCTGGCGCCGTTGGC
>DATNCK010000334.1:0-10228 GCA_035571575.1 Steroidobacteraceae bacterium
TTCGGCGACATCTTTGGAGGGGCGCGCCGCGGCGGCCGCTCGCAGGTGTTTCGCGGCGCGGACTTGCGCTATGAGCTCGAACTCGACCTGAACCAGGCGGTGTTCGGCGCGTCGGTTGAAATCGACGTACCCAAGCTTTCGGAATGTGAGACCTGCCACGGAAGTGGTGCGGCCAAGGGTTCCAATCCCATCACCTGCGATACCTGCCATGGTTCGGGCCAAGTGCGCGTATCGCAGGGTTTCTTCCAGCTGCAGCAGACCTGCCCGCGTTGCCGTGGCACGGGCAAGATCATCAAGAATCCCTGCGACACCTGCCTGGGGCAGGGGCGCATCCGCCGCACCAAGAAGCTGGCGGTGAAGATTCCGCCGGGCGTCGACAACGGCGATCGCATCCGTCTCTCCGGCGAAGGCGAGGCGGGGCGCAATGGCGGACCGCCCGGGGATCTATACGTTGAAGTGCATGTCCGAGCGCACGAGATCTTCGAGCGCGAGGGCGAGCATCTGTCCTGCGAAGTGCCGGTGAGCTTCGTGACGGCCACACTGGGTGGCACGGTGCTGGTGCCCACGCTTGATGGTCAGGTATCGCTGAAGGTGCCCGCCGAGACACAGTCTGGCCGTGTATTCCGGCTGCGCGACAAGGGCGTGAAGCCGGTGCGTGGCGGCGCGCGTGGTGACCTCTTCTGCAAGGTAATGGTCGAGACACCGGTCAAACTCACCAGCGAACAAAAAGAATTACTGCGAAAATTCGAGACATCGCTGAAGGCCGATGAAGGTCGGCACATGCCTCGCGAAGAGGGCTTCTTCGAAGGCGTGAAGCGGTTTTTCACCAGCGCGGAGAGTTAATCCATGTCAGCACGGGTGGGCATTGTCGGAGCCTCCGGCAGGATGGGTGCCGAGCTCGTGAAAGCCGTTGGCACCGAAGGACGCGCGCAGCTCGCCGCGGCAATTGATCGCGCTGGTAGTTCCTCCATCGGCAAGGATTCGGGCGCGCTGGTGGGACGTCACACCAACGGTGTGCTAGTCAGCGCCGACCTCAAGGATTCCATCCCGGGGCTCGACGTAGTCATCGATTTCTCCCGTGCCGAAGCCGTGGCCACCACGGCCGAGATCTGCGCTGCAGCTGGTGTGGCACTGATGATCGGCACCACGGGACTCAGCGCCGAAACCCAGCGACGCATCGACGCCGCCGCCCGCAAGATTCCTGTGCTCGTGTCCGCAAACACCAGCCTGGCACTCAACGTGCTTCTCGAGCTGGTTCGTCGCGCGGCGCAGGCATTGCCCGAAAGCTACGACATCGAGATTTTCGAAGCCCATCACCGGCACAAGGTCGACGCGCCCTCGGGCACTGCGCTGGTGCTGGGTGATGCTGCCGCCAAAGGCCGCGGCGTGCCCCTGGAGCGCCCCGTCGGCCTCACCGGCGCCAAGCCCGGTGAGCGCGCGGCCGGCGGCATCGGCTTCTCGGTGGTGCGGGGAGGCGATGTAGTGGGGGAGCACGACGTGCGTTTCCTCGGCGCCGGTGAACAGTTGCGCCTGAGCCACATCGCTACCGATCGCGCCATCTTCGCCCGGGGCGCCCTCGCGGCCGCGCTGTGGCTGATCGGACGCCCGGCTAACCGTTACCAAATGGCCGACTTTCTTTTTGAAAAACAATGAGTTGAGAATTTGATGCGGCAGGACACAGCCACCCATGCCCCCCGTTTTGGGGCAAGTTCACATGGACACGGTGGGGCCCCGGAACGTAGAATTTCGGCCGAATCCGATACATCCAGTTTCGGGTTTAGTCCGCGCAAGGCGGGAGGGCGTTCCAAAAGAACTCCTCCCGCTTTGTGCATCCGCCTCTCGAAAACCGGTATCTCGATGATGATGACAACCCGCCAGGGCACAGCGGAGGTTGGTGAGTGAGTGTGAGCGCCGTTCTGGCTCTGGCAGATGGAACCGTTTTCCACGGCATCTCCATCGGAGCGAAAGGGAATACCACCGGCGAAGTCGTTTTCAATACCGCGATGACGGGCTATCAGGAGATTCTTTCCGACCCGTCATACTGCCGGCAGATCGTCACACTGACGTATCCGCACATCGGCAACACCGGTACGACGCCCGAAGATCAGGAATCCTCCATGGTGGCGCCGGCGGGTCTGGTGATCCGTGATCTGCCGCTGTTGAAGAGCAACTGGCGTTCCAATCTCACGCTGAGCGAATACCTGGAACGCGGTCGCATCGTCGCCATCGCCGGCATCGATACCCGCAAGCTCACACGCCTGTTGCGTGAGAAAGGGGCGCAGGCCGGCTGCATCATGACCGGCGAGAACATCGACCCGAACGTTGCCGTGATGGCGGCGCGCAAGTTTCCCGGACTTGCCGGCATGGATCTGGCCAAGGTGGTCACCACGCGCGAGCGCTATCAGTGGAATGACGGCACGATCTGGCGTGCTGCCGGTCGCCCGACACTGCGGCCGCAACAGCGGCTGCATGTCGTGGCCTACGACTTCGGCATCAAGCGCAATATCCTCAGATTGCTGGCGGATGCGGGCTGCCGCATGACGGTGGTGCCGGCGACGACACCGGCCTCTGAAACCCTGGCGCTGCAACCCGACGGCGTATTCCTCTCGAATGGCCCCGGCGATCCCGAGCCTTGCACCTATGCCATCGACGCCATCCGCGAAATCCTGAAGACCGATGTGCCGGTGTTCGGCATCTGCCTGGGCCACCAGCTGCTGGGCCTGGCCACCGGCGCGCGGACGCTGAAGATGAAGTTCGGCCATCACGGTGCCAACCATCCCGTGCAGGATGTGGTCACCAAGAAGGTGATCATCACCAGCCAGAACCACGGCTTTGCCATCGATCCTGCCACGCTGCCCTCGAATGTGCGTCCCACGCATGTGTCGCTGTTCGATGGTTCGCTGCAGGGCATCGAGGTCGCCGAGAAGTCGGCCTTCAGTTTTCAGGGACATCCGGAAGCCAGCCCTGGTCCGCATGACCTGCTGCCGCTCTTCGACCGTTTCACGCAGGCCATGATCAAGCGCCTGCAGCAACAGCTGTTGGGACGTCCCCGTCCCTCCGGCACTGATAGTTGAGACCATGCCCCGTCGCACAGACATCAAGAGCATCCTGATCATCGGCGCCGGTCCCATCGTGATCGGCCAGGCCTGTGAATTCGATTATTCCGGCGCGCAGGCCTGCAAGGCGCTGCGGGAAGAGGGCTACCGGGTCATCCTGGTGAACTCCAACCCCGCCACCATCATGACCGACCCGGGCATGGCTGACGCCATCTACATCGAGCCGGTCAACTGGCGCACCGTGGCGCGCATCATCGAGAAAGAGCGGCCCGATGCGCTGCTGCCCACCATGGGCGGGCAGACGGCCCTCAACACCGCGCTCGACCTGGTGCGCGAAGGCGTGCTGAAGCATTTCAATGTCGAACTGATCGCCGCCTCGCGCGAAGCCATCGACATGGCCGAGGATCGCGAGAAGTTCCGCAACGCGATGAGCGAGATCGGACTCGAATCGCCGCGCTCGCTGATCGCGCACTCCATCGAAGAAGCCGTGGCCGTGCAACCCGAACTGGGCTTCCCCATTGTGATCCGTCCTTCGTTCACGATGGGTGGCACCGGTGGCGGCATCGCCTACAACCGCGAAGAATTCGAGGCCATTGTCACACGGGGCCTCGATGCCTCGCCCACCAACGAGGTGCTGCTCGAAGAGTCGGTGATCGGCTGGAAAGAGTTCGAGATGGAGGTCGTGCGCGACCGTAACGACAACTGCATCATCATCTGTTCCATCGAGAACCTGGATCCGATGGGCGTGCACACGGGAGACTCCATCACCGTGGCGCCGGCGCAGACACTCACCGACCGCGAATACCAGCGGATGCGCGATGCCTCCATCGCCGTGCTGCGCAAGATCGGCGTCGAGACCGGCGGCTCGAATGTGCAGTTCGCGCTGAATCCGGTCGACGGCCGGCTGCTCATCATCGAGATGAATCCGCGTGTGTCGCGTTCCTCGGCGCTGGCCTCCAAGGCCACGGGCTTCCCCATCGCCAAGGTGGCGGCGAAGCTGGCCGTGGGCTACACGCTGGATGAATTGAAGAACGACATCACCGGTGGACGCACGCCGGCCTCGTTCGAGCCTTCGATCGACTACGTGGTCACGAAGATTCCGCGCTTCACCTTCGAGAAATTCCCGGCGGCCAACGCCAAGCTCACCACGCAGATGAAGTCCGTGGGTGAGGTGATGGCCATCGGCCGGACCTTCCAGGAATCGCTGCAGAAGGCATTGCGCGGTCTGGAAACCGGTCTCGACGGTCTCTCGAGCGTCACTACGCTGCCTCTGGCTGGCGAAGATGCCGCCGAGCAACTGGCCTATGAGCTGCGTCATCCTGGCGCCAACCGTCTGCTGCAGGTGGCCGATGCCTTTCGCGCCGGCTGGAGCCTCGAACGCGTTCACGAGCTCAGCTACATCGACCCGTGGTTCCTGGCGCAGATCGAGGATCTGGTGCGGGAAGAAGCCGAGGTCCTTGCCAAGGGGCTGCCGGCGCTGGATGCGGTGCGTTTGCGCGCGCTGAAGCGCAAGGGTTTTGCGGATGCGCGCCTCGCACGCCTCACCGGGCAGACCGAGAAAACACTGCGCGACCGGCGCCGCCAGCACGGCGTGATACCGGTGTACAAGCGCGTGGACACCTGCGCCGCGGAATTCTCGACTTCAACCGCCTACCTGTATTCCACCTACGAGGAGGAATGCGAGGCCGAGCCCACCGACCGCAAGAAAGTGATGATTCTCGGTGGTGGTCCGAACCGCATCGGCCAGGGCATCGAATTCGACTATTGCTGTGTACATGCCTCGCTGGTGCTGCGCGAAGACGGTTACGAGACCATCATGGTCAACTGCAATCCGGAAACCGTGTCCACGGACTACGACACTTCGGATCGCCTGTATTTCGAGCCGCTGACACTGGAAGACGTGCTCGAGATCATCGCCAAGGAAAAGCCCATCGGCGTCATCGTGCAGTACGGCGGGCAGACGCCGCTGAAGCTGTGCCGCGCGCTCGAAGCCAACGGCGCGCCGATCATAGGCACCACCCCGGAATCCATCGATATCGCTGAAGACCGCGAGCGCTTCGCCGATCTGGTGCGCCGCCTGAGCCTGCGCCAGCCGGCCAATGCCACGGCGCGCACTGAAGAGCAGGCGCTGCGCATGGCCAAGGAAGTGGGCTATCCGCTGGTGGTGCGTCCGTCTTACGTGCTCGGCGGCCGGGCCATGGAAGTGGTGTATGCCGAGGAAGACCTCAAGACCTACATGACCACCGCGGTCAGCGTGTCGAACGACAGCCCGGTGCTGCTCGATCGCTTCCTCGACCAGGCGATTGAAGTGGATGTGGACGCCGTCTGCGACGGCACCGATGTGCTCATCGGCGGCATCATGGAACACGTGGAGCAGGCTGGCGTGCACTCGGGCGATTCCAGCTGCTCGCTGCCGCCCAACAGTCTTTCATTCGAGATCCAGCAGCAGCTGCGCGAGCAGACGCGCAAGCTGGCGCTGGGCTTGAATGTGATCGGCCTGATGAACGTGCAGTACGCCATACAGAATGGCGTGGTCTATGTGCTCGAGGTGAACCCGCGTGCTTCGCGCACCGCGCCCTTCGTTTCGAAGGCCACGGGCCGACCCATCGCCAAGCTGGGCGCGCAGGTGATGACCGGCCGCAAGCTCAAGGAACTGGGCGCCACCGAAGAGATCGTGCCCGGCTTCTACTCGGTGAAAGAGGCCGTATTCCCCTTCGCCAAATTCCCGGAGTCCGATCCCATCCTCGGGCCAGAGATGAAGTCCACCGGCGAGGTGATGGGCACAGGCCGCACCTTCGGTGAGGCCTATGCCAAGGCGCAGTCCGGTTCGGGCACCGCCTTGCCGCGCAAGGGCACGGTGCTGGTCAGCGTGCGCGAACGCGACAAGCCGGGAGCCGTGGAAATGGCGCGGCGACTGATCACCAAGGGTTTCGACATCGTGGCCACCGACGGCACCGCCAAGGCCATCGTTGCTGCGGGCCTGGCCTGCAAGCGCGTCAACAAGGTGCGCGAAGGTCGGCCGCATATCGTCGACATGATCAAGAACGACGAGATCGCGCTCATCGTCAATACCACCGAGGGCCGGCAGGCCACACGCGACTCCACTTCCATTCGCCGCGAGGCAGTGAGCCGTCGCGTCACCTACTTCACGACGCTGGCAGCGGGGCTCGCGACCTGCGAAGCGCTGGATCACATCGAAGATGAAGACGTGAACCGTCTGCAGGACCTGCATCAGGAGCTGCGTGCATGAGCATCAAGCGCGTGCCGATCACGCTGCGCGGCGCCGAGGCGCTGCGTGTGGAGCTGAGAAAGCTCAAGAGCGAAGACCGTCCCAATGTCATCAAGGCCATTGCCGAGGCGCGCGCACACGGCGACTTGTCTGAGAACGCCGAATACCACGCCGCGCGTGAACAACAGGGTTTCATCGAAGGGCGCATCCAGGAAGTGGAAGCCAAGCTCTCGAATGCCGAGATCATCGATGTGACGCAGCTCGCCGCCAATGGCAAGGTGGTGTTCGGCAGCACGGTCGAGCTGGCTGATGAAGACAGCGGCGCGAAGGTGGTCTACCAGATCGTCGGTGAGGACGAGGCCGACATCAAATCCGGCCGCATCTCGGTGGGCTCACCGATCGCCCGCGCCCTTGTAGGCAAAAGCGAGGGCGACAGCGTCGACGTGACCACCCCGGGCGGTAAACGCAGTTACGAGATCATTGCCGTTCGCTACGTGTAGATCGAAGGGCCAGGCGGCGGACCAGTTTGCAGGCGGGGAAATGGCCGGCAGCGAAACGGCAGACCACTGCGGCCACGACAGTTTCGGTATGTGCCAGGCGGGCATCAGCTGCTGCACCGACAGCCCATGATGTGATGCGCCCGTGATGCTGCGCAGTACATCCTCCAGCTGCGGCAGCTGATACAGCGCGATCAGGAACAGCACCGCCACGATCGCGAACCACAGCATGCCGGCCCAGGCATGCGCCCATCCATGCAGGCTGCCGCCATTGGCGTAGTACATCGCCGCGCGGCGACCGGCGCCGATGGGAATGGCCACGAGCGCATACACCGCAACCACTGCGGCATAGGCTACCCAGCGCGGAATATCCGGATCACCATGGAACATGCCCGGAGGCCAGGCGCCCATGCCGCCGTGACGATAGCCCCACCAGATCGAATACATGATCACGGCGAAGGCGGCGAACCATACGGCTGACATCACCGTGAGCACGGGCAGCAGCACGCCGCCCGTCACGCGCGCGGCGTAGCCAGGCGCGGGTTGGGGTACCTGGTTTGCCGCCAGCGGCGGCGACCACCAGCGGGCTTCGCGTCTCATGCGGCGCTGCTCGCGCCGCGCCTGGCGTTCGCTACGAAAATCTTCGTGCTTTTTTTTTACGCGATCCACCAGCTCCTGCGCGTTGAAGGGCTGACCATGCGCGGCAGCCACTTCTTCTGGCGTGTTCGCCATCGGCAGCACGAAGGTCAGTCCGGCGTAGATGATCAGGCAGGGGAAGAACCCGGTGAATACGGTGATCAGTATGACGGCCAGGCGCACTAGTCCCACGTCCACGCCAGCGTACGCCGCCAGTCCCGTGCAGATGCCGCCCCATTTCATGCCTTCGGCCACGCGATACAGGCGCCGCGGCCGCAATCCGCCGGCGGTGCTGGCTGATGCGGAGCTGCTGGCGCCAGCGCTGGCAGAGGCGAAGCCGGCATCCGCGCTGTTCGGGGCATCTTCCGTGCCGCTGCTCACCGGACCCATCTCCTTGAGGATGCGCAGGATCTCGGCGCCACTGACCACGGTCTTGTGCGCACCCAGCGTGAGCCGGCACTTGTCGGCGATGGCCTGCTCCAGATCGGCGAGGATTTCCTCGCGATCCGGATTGTTTGCCAGCGCACGGGCTGCGTTCTCCAGATAGGCGCGCAGCGCGTCGTAGCCGTCCTCGTCGATCTGGTAGGCGTTGTTGTTCAGATTGATCGTCGTGACCTTGCGCATGTCAGTTTCCCAGGCGGGTGAGGGTGTCGTTGAGGTGGTTCCAGTAGCCCTGCAGCTCTTCCAGTGCACGGCGACCGGGGTCGGTCAATTTGTAGTACTTGCGGGGAGGGCCGGCTTCAGACTCCTGCCATTCGTAGTCCACGAGTTCTTCGCGGCGCATGCGGCTGAGCAGGGGGTACAGCGTGCCTTCCTGGGTCGCGAACTCCGTGCCATCCAGGCGCTTGAGCATTTCTGCGACGTACAGCTTTTCCGAGGCGATGACCCGCAGGACGGCGAATTCCAGCAGTCCCTTGCGTATCGGTCCGAATTTTTCGCTGAGATCCATAACGGCGTTCAAAAAGGGGTATTTGTTCCGAGAAGCTACCTTGTGATGAAAAGGTAGCAGGAAAAGAAAAGGGATGCAAGTCCTGCGTGAGGATTGGGGGTGGAGGTGGGGGTTGGAGCGGGGGCTTGGAGCCTGTCGGCGGCCTGCCGCATCGCGGCATGTTAGGGTGCCAGCATGGGTGCTTCCCGCAGCCGAATTGCTCTGGTCCTGCTTGCCTGCATGGCTTTCCTCACCGTGCGGCTGCTGTGCGACCACCTGCATTTCTGTTTCGACGGCGGCGAGCCTTTCGTCTCCGTGCACGGTGACGATGGCGACATCCACCACATGGGGCCAGGTATCGCTGCGCCCCATGAGGATCTCGACATCGAACTGATGAGCGCGGTGTTCAAGAGTGCATCCGACACGCTGATTCCACTGGCATTGCTGGGCGCGCTGCTGCTGCTGATCCTGCCGCAGGTTCGCATCCAGAGGATTGCGTTTCCTTCCCTGCTGTTTCCGGACTCCCGGTTTCAACATCTGCGGCCGCCGCTGCGCGGTCCGCCAGGCTGACTCCCCGACCTCTCGTCTGATCTTCTGACGCGCGGGAAGCGCGTGGACGCAAGTCTTTGGGAGACTTCCATGCTTTCGACTCTCTGGCGTGCCTCGCTGGCATGCCTCGTTCTATGTAATGCAGCGGCTGCGGCCAGCGCTGCCGAATCATCTGCCGCACCACCGCTGAGTCTGCGCAATGCCGTGGATGCGGCGCTGGCCGGCAATCCGGATCTGAAGGAGTTTGCTTTTGCGCTCAGGGCCGAGGAAGCGCGTCGCGATGGTGCGGCACTTCGACCGGCTACGGAACTCGCCGCTGAACTGGAAAATGTGCTCGGTTCGGGCGCGTACCAGGGATTGTCGGCTGCGGAGACGACGCTGGCCATTTCGCAGGTCGTGGAGCTTGGTGGCAAGCGCGAGGCGCGGATTGCGGCAGCCTCGGCCCGCATCGACACAGTAACGAGCGCGCGCCAGGCGGCACAACTGGACATTCTCGCGGAGGTGGCGCGTCGCTATGTCGCCGCAGCCGAACTGCAAGAACAGCTGCGCCTGGCCGAGCGCGCGACGACTTTGGCACAGAGCACGCTCGAAGCTGCGCGTCTGCGTGTGCAGGCTGCACGCGCACCACATGTGGAAGAGGATCGCGCCACGGTTGCACTGGAGCGCAGCCGTCTCGAGGTGCGCTCTCTGCGATCGAGGCTCGAAGCTGCGAAGCGCTCGCTCGCTGCGACCTGGGCAGCCGACGATGCCACCATCGATGGCCGCGCCTTCGGCGACCTCAGCGGCGATATCTACCGGCTGCCGGAACTGGAGGCGTTTTCAATTCTCGTAGCGCGCATCCAATCCAATCCGGATTTTCTGCGCTTCGCCAGCGAGGAGCGGTTGCGTGAGTCCGAACTGCGTCTGGCCGCGACACAAAAGCGCAGCGACATGAGGTTCAGCGGTGGCCTGCGGTATTTCGGGGAGAGCGGCGACGTCGGCCTGATGGCCTCCTTCTCCATGCCGCTGTTTGCGGGGCGCCGGGCGCAGAGCGCCATCGCCGAGGCCGCTGCGCGACGCGATGCCGTCGGCGCGGCGCGAGAGGCGGCGCTGACGCGCGCGCGGGCGCAGCTGTTCGCGTTCTACAGCGATCTGCGCGAGGCCCAGGCCAGAGTGGTCGCGCTGCAATCCACCATCCTGCCGCGCATGGAGGAGGCCCTGCAGGAAACGCAGTATGCCTTTGATCGCTGCCGCTACGGCTATCTGGAACTGGTGGATGCGCAGCGTGAGTTTCTCGATGCGCAGTCGAACCGCATCGAGGCCGCCGCGCAGGCGCAACTGCTGATTGCCGAGA
>DATNCK010000335.1:0-2853 GCA_035571575.1 Steroidobacteraceae bacterium
CCTGCCGGCAGCCCGGATGCCGGATCGGACAGGATGCTGGCCGGCGGCGCGTCTGCCATTGGAATGAGATTGAAGCTCACACCTCCCTATACGCCGAAATCTGGCGCAGAGGGTGCAGGCGCAGGCGACGGGCCCTGATGGACGGCCGTAGAGGCGCTCAGCCCGTGATGCGCAGCCGGGGGGCGACGATGGTGCGCTCGGTCTCCACCACATCGATTTCTGCCATGGGCCGGCCGAGGAAATAGCCCTGCGCATAGTGGCAGCCCAGCGATTGCAGTACGGCCAGCTGTTCGGCCGTCTCCACGCCCTCGCCCACGCTGCACTTGCCGAGGTTTTCCACCAGCGTGATCGTGGCGTGGATCACGGCCAGCGTATCCGGGCCCGCCGAAAGCCCGTTGATGAACGAGCGGTCGATCTTGATCACGTCGAAGGGATAGTCGCGCAGGCAACCCAGCGACGACGTTCCGGTACCGAAGTCATCCATGGCCAGTCGCACGCCGATCTCGCGCAGCTGATGCATCAGTGCCAGCGAGGCCACCGGGTCGCGCATCACTTCGCGTTCGGTGACTTCCAGTTGCAGGCTGTGCGGCGGCAGCCGCGCCGCTTCCAGCGCCTCGCGCACGCTGTTGAGCAGGCGCGGTCCCTGCGCCAGTTCGGCTCGCGACACGTTCACGCTGACTACCTGCGGCGCTTTCTGCGGATCGAGTTGCTGCCAGCGCGCCAGCGCGGCGCAGCTTTCCCACAGCACCCACTCGCCCATGGAAACGATGAGCCCGGATTCCTCCGCAATGGGCACGAACTCGGAGGGCGAGATGGATCCCAGCGTCGGATGCGTCCAGCGGATCAGCGCCTCCACCGAACTGCGCTTGCCGGTATCCAGTTCGACGATGGGCTGGTACACCAGCGTGAGCTGTTCGGTGCCCAGGGCCTGGCGCAGGCTGGTCTCGATGGTGAGATTGCGCGCCAGGCGCGTGTGCATGGCGTCGTTGAAATACACCGCGCAGGCACGGCCGGCGCGCTTGGCCTCATACATCGCGAGATCCGCGTTGCGGACGAAGGTCTCGGCATCCTCGACGCCGTTCTCGCTGGAGACGATGCCGATGCTGGCTGTGGTGTGCACTTCGCGGCCGCGAATCCGGTATGGCTGCGACAACGCGGTCAGCAGCCGGTCGGCGATGCGTGAGGCGTCTTCGGTGCGCTCGATGTCGTTCAGCAGCAGCAGGAATTCATCGCCACCGAAGCGTGCGATCTGGTTGCTCGAGTCCGGCGCTGTGTCCGAGTTGCGCAGCGATTTGCGCAGCCGGTCAGCCATCTGCACCAGCAGTTCGTCGCCGGCCTGGTGGCCCATGGCGTCGTTGACCACCTTGAAACGGTCGAAGTCCAGGAACAGCACTGCGAACATATGCTGCTGCCCGATGCGCACGCGCTCGATGGATTCCTCCAGCCGCTCCATGAACAGCATGCGGTTGGCGAGACCCGTCAGGCGATCGCGGCGCGCAGCCTGGGCCAGTTCCTGCTCCACGGCCTTGCGATGCGAGATGTCCTGCACCACTGACCACACCACATCGCGGCCCGTGGCATCGGTCATGCGAATGCCGGAGATGATGGCCGGATAGCGCGAACCATCCTTGCGCAGCAGCTCGCGTTCGCGCTGTCCCGCCGGCTGATTCAGCGGACCCCCGTCGCCGCGCCTTGCCACCTGATCGAAGGTCATCGCCAGGATTTCTTCGCGCCGGAAGCCGCTGGGCTCGAGGAAGGCGTCGTTCACCTGCAGGAAGCGGCGGGTGCGGAAGTCCGACAGCACAATGCCCACGGGGGAGCGTTCGAACAGGGAGCGGAACTTGCGTTCGCTCTCCGCCAGCGCGAACTCCGCGACCTTGCGCGGCGTGATGTCCAGCTGCGTGCCCACCACGCGCACCGGCCTGCCATTGGCGGCGCGCTCGATCACCGTGCCGCGCGACAGCACCCAGATCCAGTGGCCATCGGCATGGCGCAGGCGGTAATCGAGCTGGAAGACGTAGTCGCTGTGGTTGAAGGAGGCATCGATGACCTGCGAGACCTTGGCCATGTCATCGGGATGCACCAGGCTTTGCCACTGCTCCACACGCATGGGCACGGCGGGATCACGCTCGAGGCCCACCATCTGCGACCAGCGATCACTGACGAAGATGGCGTCCTTGCCCACCATCGCCTCCCAGTAGCCGACGCCGGTGCCTTCGACGACGGCGGCCAGTCGCTCCTGCTGCTTCGCCAGATCTCGAACACTGCGCAGCGACAGCACGCGGCCGCGGAAGTACAAGAATCCCGCCAGTGTGCCGAGCAGCAGGATGGCGGCAGCTTCTGTTGTGCTGAGCCGATCGACCTCGCCGATCCTGAACTTCAGCAGCGCAAAGGCGCCCCCGGCCGCAGCCAGCAGCACGGCCAACGCCTCCCCGCCCGCCCGCATGCTGTGGCGCTGATTTTCTCGCGCTTCCAGCGCCTGCGGAAAAGAAGGGAGGGACATGACATAGGTGTATCGGCCGCAGTGCGGCGGCGTGGAGCGTGCGGGGGCCAATATGTGATAGGTTTCTCGCCCGCATGGCCATCACTGACGCAGAAATTGTCCGGGCCGCCACGTCCCTGGGCATCATCGGCGGTGGCGCCAATGCCGCGCACCGCATCCTCGCCACATTGTGTGACGCAAGTCTCGATGCACGGCAGATTGCCGATGTCATTCAGCGCGAGCCAGGCCTGGCCGCGCGGGTGCTGAAGGTGGCGAACTCTGCCTTCTACGGCAGCTCCCGCCACATCGCGACTCTCGACCGGGCGCTGATGCTGCTCGGTCTGGATGCCGTGCGCGGCATTGCCGCGGCG
>DATNCK010000336.1:0-5518 GCA_035571575.1 Steroidobacteraceae bacterium
CTTGCCATGACGCGCGAACACGGCATCGAGCGCTGCTTCATCGTTGAGGGGTGCGACCAGCGTGCCACCCAGCGTGGCCTTGTCGAGGCCGGCGCTGTCAGGCTCGGTGGCTTCGGCAAGACCCGAGCCCGAACGGATCAGCATTGCATCCGCGTGGCCGTGATAGCAGCCGTCGAACTTCAGGATCAGGTCGCGGCCAGTGGCGCCGCGAGCCACGCGCAACGCCGACATCACCGCCTCGGTGCCGGAATTCACGAAGCGGATGCTCTGCACCCAGGGAATCCGCTGGGTGATGAATTCCGCCAGTGCGAGAGAGTAAGGTTCAGCCGTGCCCAGGCTCCAGCCGCGATCGATGGCGGCAACCGCCGCATCGCCCACGCGGCGATTGCCGTGTCCGAGGATCAGCGGCCCGAAGGCCATGCAGAAGTCGATGAGTTCGCGGCCATCGACATCGCGCAGCATGGCGCCGCTGCCGCCGGTCATGAAGCGCGGTGTGCCACCCACGCCCTTGAACGCACGCACCGGCGAGTGCACGCCACCGGGCGATACACGCTTGGCGCGTTCGAAGAGGTCTTCTGATTTACTCATGAGGCAAGCCATTCGCGCGCATGACGTGAGCCATAACTGATGATCAGCGAAGCCCCGGCGCGTACCAGTCCGGTCCACGCTTCCCGATGCGCCTTCACGCGATCGGTGAGTCCCTGTTCAGCCATCAGTTCTATGCCCGCATATTCGCCGCTGACTTCATACACGGCCCAGGGTTGCGGGAAACGCTGCGAGAGATCGGCGAGCACGTCGAGATAGGGCATGCCCGGCTTCACCATCAGGATATCCGCGCCTTCTTCCACGTCGCGCTGCACGGACTGCAGCGCGTCGCCGGGACGCGCCGGATCGATCTGGTACGAACCACGATCGGAAAGTCCCGTCTTGCCCTTCGGTGCAGAATCGGCCGCGACGCGAAAGGGTCCGTAGAAAGTGGAATGGAATTTTGCCGCGTAGCTCATCAGCACAGTGCGCTCGAGCTGGTTGGCATCGAGCGCCTTGCGGATTGCCCCGATGCGGCCATCCATCATGTCGCTGGGTGCGACGCAGTCGGCGCCGGCTTTGGCATAGGCGAGAGCCGCGGCTACGAGTTCCTCAACGCTGGCGGCATTGTCCAGATGATCGCCTTCGGGATTCAGTACGCCGCAATGGCCATGCGGCGTGGCCGAGCACAGGCACACATCCACGGCCAGCCAGATCTTGTTGCCGAAGCGCTGCTTGATCGCTGCGATCTGGCCTGCGGTGAACGACCAGTCGATGTCCCTGGCCGCGTGTGTGGCAGGCACGCCGAAAAGCAGGAACTTGCTGACCCCGGCCGCCAGATCCGCCTCGATCTGCTGCAGCAGGGAGGCAGGTGTATCGCGATGCACCCCGGGCAGGCCGGGAATGGTTTCGCGGCCGGAGAGACCTTCCACCACGAACAGCGGTTGGATGATCTGCTCGGGATGGGGGCGGGCTTCGCGGGTCAGGGCGCGTATATGCGGGTCCTGGCGCAGGCGTCGTAGGCTGATCCGGCTCATGGCGGTACCTGAATGCTGCGGTGCATCAAGAATCAGAAATCCAGCGCGCATCCTGCCATAAATAACGCAATTCATGCGTTGATCGGATGCCTGATATCCCCATGTAATGAGCGACGTCGTGAAAATAGCAGTCATGTCGAATGAGGCAGTCATCGGAACGGGTTCGAACACGTCCACGGGTGTGCCTGAGGCCAAGGTGCAGGCCACGGTGGCGCTGTTGCGCGCCGCGGTGCGCGACTACGGCAAGGTGGTGTATTCCAACAGCCTGGGCGCCGAGTCCATGGTGCTCACCGATCTGATCTGGACCGAAGTGCCCGAGATCGAGATCTTCACGCTCGACACCGGCCGTCTGCCTGAAGAGACCTACAACCTGATCGAACGCCTGGAGCGGCGCTACCAGCGCCGCATGAAGGTGTATTCGCCGGATCCGGCGTCCATCGAGGCATGGGTATCGAAGAACGGCATCAATGGTTTCTACGATAGCGTCGAGAACCGCCAGGGCTGCTGCCACATCCGCAAGATCGAGCCCTTCCGTCGCGCCATTGCCGGCGCTGGCGCCTGGGTGACGGGCGTGCGTCATGAACAGTCCGCGACACGTGCGCAGGCCCAGCCGATTGAAACCGACGCAGCCAATGGCGGCATCATCAAGATCAGCCCCATCCTCGACTGGACGCATGAGGAGATCTGGGCCTATATCCGCGCGCGCAAGCTGCCGTACAACCCGTTGCACGACAAGGGCTATCCCAGCATCGGTTGCGCACCCTGCACGCGGGCGGTGGAACCAGGCGCCGACAGCCGTTCCGGGCGCTGGTGGTGGGAGAATGCGGAATCGAAAGAGTGCGGCCTGCACCCGAAGATTCGTGTGGTCGCCGCCAGCCTGCCCGCGATCTGATTCTGCGGCTGCCGCCGCGATGATGAGCCTTTCGTAACTGCCATGGACTATCTGCCGATCTTCGTCGACATGCGCGAGCGCCTGGTGGTCGTGATCGGTGGTGGCGTGGTCGCGTATCGCAAGACCGAAATGCTGCTGAAGGCGCATGCGCGCGTCCGCGTGGTTGCGCCGTTGCTGTGCGCGGATCTCGCCGTCTACCGCGATCTGGGACGAATCGAGCATCGACCGCTGCTGTTCTCGGCCCTGCAGCTGGAGGGCGCTGCACTGGTCGTCGCTGCCACCGATGATGAGGTCGTCAACGATGCCGTTGCACAGGCGGCGCGCGAGCGCGGCGTGCTGGTGAATGTGGTCGACGATGGCCAACGCTCCTCGTTCATATTTCCGGCCATCGTCGATCGCTCGCCGCTGATCGTGGCCGTAGGCACGGCTGGCACTTCGCCGACGCTGGCGCGCCGTGTCCGCACGCAGATCGAAGCGCTGCTGCCCGAACGATTGGGGCAGCTGGCGCTGTATGCCGGCCGCTGGCGCGAGGCGGTGCGCCGAGCCTTGCCGGAGCTGCCCGCGCGCCTGAGATTCTGGGACAATTTCTTCAACGGACCCGTGGCCGCCAGTCTTGTCGCCGGCAATGCCGCGGGAGCCGATGAAGCCATGCAGCGCGTGCTGGATCAGACTCGCGCAGCGGCGGGTGCCCAGCAAGGTGAGGTGTATCTCATCGGGGTGGGACCGGGCGATCCGGATCTGCTGACGCTGCGCGCCCAGCAGCTGTTGCAGCAGGCCGATGTGATTCTTCACGACCGTCTGGTTCCCGAGGCCATCCTCGGTCGGGCGCGTCGCGACGCCGAGCGCATCAATGTGGGCAAATCGCCCGGTGCGCACGAACACACGCAGGAATACATCAACCAGTTGCTGGTGAAGCAGGCGCAAACCGGTCGGCGCGTGGCGCGTGTGAAGGGTGGAGACCCCTTCATCTTTGGCCGCGGTGGCGAAGAGCTGCAGGTGCTGCGCGAGGCCGGCATTCCGGTAGTCGTCGTGCCCGGCATCACTGCGGGTCTGGGCGCGGCAGCCAGTGCCGGTATCCCGCTGACGCTTCGCGGCCAGTCGCAGGCGGTGACGCTGGTTACCGCGACCGGGAGCAACAGCAGCAGCCTGAACTGGCCAGCGCTTGCATCGCTGCAGCAGACCGTAGTGTTCTACATGAGCGCGGCGCAGATCGATCACATCGTGTCGCAGCTGCGCACGCATGGCTTGCCCGCCGCACAGCCGGTGGCGTTGATCGAGCGCGCCACCTGGCCCGAAGAGCGCGTTTTGAAGAGCACGCTGGCAGAATTGCCGGCATTGGCGCGCAATGCCAACCTGCTCTCGCCGACGCTGCTGATCGTCGGTGAGGTGGCGGCGCTGGCGCAGGTGCGTGACTGGGTCGGTGAGCAGGTCGCACCGCAATCGGTGCAGGGAACAGGCGGGGAGTGAGGATGACGATTCGACGGGGGTTTGTGGATGCAGTCGGCAATACACCGCTCATCCACCTCGCGGGCCTGAGCCGCGCCACGGGCTGCGAAATCTACGGCAAGGCCGAGTTCATGAATCCCGGTGGATCAGTGAAGGATCGGGCCGCGAAGTGGATCGTGCTCGATGCCGAGGCACGCGGGGCGCTGAAGCCGGGCGGCACGGTGGTGGAAGGCACGGCCGGCAACACCGGCATTGGTCTGGCGCATGTGTGCAACTCGCGTGGCTACAAGCTGATCCTGCTCATGCCGGACAATCAGTCACCCGAGAAATACCAGTTGCTCGAAGCCCTCGGCGCCGAGGTGCGCAAGGTGCCGGTAGTGCCGTACAGCAATCCGGCTCAGTACCAGCATCAGGCCGGGCGTCTGGCGCAGGAGCTGCCCAATGCCGTGTGGTCCAACCAGTTCGACAACACCGCCAATCGCCGTGCGCATGTGGAGTCGACCGGACCTGAAATCTGGGAGCAGACCGGCGGTGGCATCGACGCCTTCGTGGCCTCCAGCGGCACGGGTGGCACGCTGGCCGGCACTTCGGAGTTCCTGAAATCAAAGCGCTCTGCCGTGCGCACCGTGCTGGCCGATCCGCCCGGCAGCTCGCTGTTCGAGTACGTGCGCAATGGCGAGATCAAGTCCACTGGCAAGGGTTCGATCACGGAAGGCATCGGCATTGCCCGCGTGACCGACAATTTCGCCGGCGCACCGGTGGACACGGCTGTTCACATTGAGGACACCGCCACCGTTGCCATGGTCTATCGGCTGCTGCATGAGGAGGGGCTGTTCCTGGGCAGCACCTCCGGCATCAATGTGGCCGCGGCGGTGCAGGTGGCCAGGGAATTGGGGCCGGGACACACCATCGTCACCGTGCTCTGCGACGGGGGCGGCAAGTACGTCTCGCGCCTGTTCGATCGTAACTGGTTGACCAGCAAAGGCCTCCTGGAGGCCGCGCAGGAAGGTCAGCGCGCCGCACGCGGGGGCTAGCACACCATTTTGGGGCGCAATGCCGGGGTGCCTGTCACCTGAAAATCAGGTGCCTGATTCGTGCCCTTGCAGCGAACTTATAGAGCTGAATCCGGTCGATACCCTCCAAGTCGGATTCCCTCAACAACAACAGCCGATTTGGGATTAAGTCGTGACATCAAAGTCTTGGATGAAAAACGTCCTGGTCGTTCTCGTGGTCGCCGTGATTGCCGTCGTGGGCTGGCGGATGTTCGGCCACAGCAAGACCGCGAAGGTCAACTACGAACTGGCAGCTGTCGATCGCGGTACGGTCGAAAAATCCATCAGCTCCACCGGCTCGGTGGCGGCGCTGGTCACCGTCGACGTGGGTTCGCAGATCTCCGGACAGATCTCCGAGCTGAAGGTGGACTTCAACAGCGAGGTGAAGAAGGGCGATCTGCTGGCAGTCATCGATCCCCAGACTTATCAGCAGCGCGTGGCCTCGGCCGAAGCCGACCTGGCCGTGGCTTATGCGGGCCTCGGCACGCAGCAGGCCAACCTGCGCAAGGCGCAGACCACGCTCGACCAGAACCGTCGCGATTACGAGCGCTCGAAGCAGCTGGCCG
>DATNCK010000337.1:0-8689 GCA_035571575.1 Steroidobacteraceae bacterium
CCTTCTACCAGCGTGAGATGGCCGCTGCCAGGCGCGACGGGGTGCTGATCTCGCTGCACCTGAAAGCCACGATGATGAAGGTGTCCGATCCCATCCTGTTCGGACATGCGGTGTCCGTATATCTGGAACAGGTATTCGCGAAGCATGGTGCGGCACTGGCCGCCGCGGGCGTGAATCCAAACAATGGCCTCGAAGCCCTGCTGGCCAAGGTGGAAACACTGGCCGAACCGCAGCGCGCTGCCGTGAAGGCGGACATTGCCGCCGCGGTGGCCGCCCATGCGCCACTGGCCATGGTGGATTCAGACAAGGGCATCACCAACCTGCACGTGCCCAGCGACGTGATCATCGATGCCTCGATGCCGGCAGCCATTCGCGCCTCGGGCAAGATGTGGGGCCCCGACGGCAAGCTGGCCGACATGGTGGCGATGATCCCAGACCGCTGCTACGCGGATGTGTACCAGGTGGTCATCGACGACTGCAAAGCGCTCGGTGCCTATGACGTGCCCACCATGGGCAATGTCAGCAACATCGGTCTGATGGCGCAGGCGGCGGAAGAATACGGCTCGCATGACAAGACATTCGAGATCGCCAGCGCGGGCAATGTGCGGGTAGTGGATGCCGCCGGCGCCGTGCTCACGCAGCATCGCGTCGAGAAGGGCGACATCTGGCGCATGTGCCAGACCAAGGATGCACCGATCCGAGACTGGGTGAAGCTGGCGGTTACACGCGCGCGCATCACCGGCCTGCCCGCTATCTTCTGGCTGGATGCGGGGCGCGCTTATGACCGCAACCTCATCGCTCGAGTGCGTGAATCACTCAAGGATCACGACACCAGCGGACTCGACATCCGCATTGAAGCCCCCGTGCAGGCCACCGCTTCCACCCTGCAGCGCCTGCGTGCCGGGCAGGACACCATCTCGGTCACGGGCAATGTGCTGCGCGACTACCTGACGGATCTGTTTCCCATTCTCGAGCTGGGCACCAGCGCCAAGATGCTGTCGATCGTGCCATTGCTGGAAGGCGGTGGCCTGTATGAGACGGGCGCCGGTGGCTCGGCGCCCAAGCATGTGCAGCAGTTCCTGGAAGAGAATCATCTGCGCTGGGATTCGCTCGGCGAGTTTCTGGCGCTGCAGGTGTCCATCGAGGATCTGGCGCAGAAGACGGGCAACCGCAAGGCCAGGGTACTGGCCGAGACGCTGGATACCGCGAACGGGCAATTCCTGGATCAGGACAAGTCGCCCTCACGCAAGGTGGGCGAGCTGGACGTGCGCGGCAGTCACTTCTACCTCGCGCTGTATTGGGCGCAGGCGCTGGCCGCGCAGCGCGAGGACGCCGAACTGAAGGCGAAATTCACATCGGTGGCCGCGCAACTGACGGCGGAAGAAAAAACCATCGTGGGTGAATTGGCTGCGGTGCAGGGCAAGCCGGTGGAAATCGGCGGTTACTACCACCCGGATCCCGCCGCCTGCGCGCGCAGCATGCGCCCGAGCAGCACCTTCAATCGCGTGATCGACGCGCTCTAGAAACTCTCGATGTTCAGCGAGGCGCCCGACGCGCCTTCGCTGCCGGCACCTGCTGAGTGATGCAGTGCACGTTGCCACCGCCGAGCAGAATCTCGCGGCCCGGCACGCCCACCACTTCGCGCTCGGGAAACACGCGCTTGAGCTTGGCGATGGCAGCCGCGTCAGTGCGTGAGTCGAGCAAGGGAACGATGACGCCACCGTTTACGATGTAGAAGTTCGCATACGATGCGGCCAGCCGCTCGCCCGCGTGGCGCGGCTTGGCGCCGGCGCGAAACTGCACGTCGGCCGCTTCGGCAGCCGTCATCTTCAACGGACCTGGCATGGGCAGATGGTGAACCTTCAGTGCGCGCCCGCGCGCATCGCGCGCTGCGGCCAGACGTTGCAGTGCGTCCTGTGACACCTGCCACTGCGGATCACGACGATTGGAGGCCACCGCCAGACACACCTCGCCGGGCCGCGCGAAGCAGGCGAGATTGTCGACGTGACCATCGGTTTCATCATTGATGACACCCTCGCCCAGCCAGATGATCACGGTGGCGCCCGTATAGGCGCGCAGCTGCTCCTCGATCTCGCCACGTGACAGCTGTGGATTGCGGTTGGCATTGAGCAGGCACTGTTCCGTGACCAGCAAGGTGCCCTGCCCGTCGCTGTGGATGGCGCCGCCTTCCATCACCAGCGGCGCGCGATAGCGATCGACCGCTTCGACTTCAGCCACCTTGCGGGCGATCAGATCGTCCTGATCCCAGGGAAAGTACAGGCCGCCATTGAGCCCGCCCCAGGCATTGAACTGCCAGTCCACGGCACGGCGGCGACCGGCCGCATTGACGACGAAGGTGGGACCCACATCGCGCATCCAGGCGTCGTTGTTGCTGATCTCGATGACGCGTACCCGCGCTTCGAGCTGTGCGCGCGCGAACTCGTACTGTTGCGCCGAGACACCTACCGATACCGGTTCGAATCGCGAGATGGCGGCCGCCACGGCGGCAAAGGCCCCCTGTGCGGGCCGTGCGCCGTCACGCCAATTGTCGAGACGCTCGGGCCACAGCATCCACGTGCCGGCATGGGACTCGAATTCACCTGGCATCCAGTAGCCATCGGCGCGTGGCGTACGTACAAGGGTGCGTGTCATGCGCGGCAGTCTACCGCGTCAAGCAAACTGGCTGCAGCGGCTAGGTGCCCTGCGCTTCGGGAAGTGGCGCCAGTCGCGCCAGCAGCGATTCGATACCCATTGCGGCGGCGCGCGCCTGCTCGACCAGCAGCTGCGGCAGACGCAGGGCATCGCGGGCCGCATCCACCAGCCCGGGTGTGCAGGTTGCCGCATGCACCAGTTCGGTGGCCATTGCCTGTGCCAGAGTCAGCAGGTTGACGGCCTCGGGTGGCTGCAAGCGACTCTGTTCTTCGCGCCAGCGCAGGATCAGCACCCGCAATTCGCAGGGCAAGGACCAGCAACGCGTGACACGCGCCACCAGTTCATCGTCGCGGGAGTTGAGGATTTCCTGCATCACCGGTCCCACCAGTCGCTGGCCGGCCGTGTGCTCAGCCTGGGCCAGTGCGCGCAGTGCAGCGATCTCGCCTGTCCGGTGCAACAGGCCGGCGCCAGTGAGCAGCGGCGCATCGAAACGCGACTGCAGCGCGATCACGCGCGCGAAGCAGGCGGTGGCCAGCGCTTCGCGCCACATCAGCGCCATCTCTGCGTCGCGACCGGGCGCGGCAAACAGCGAGGAGCGCAGATTCTGCAGCGCGCGCATGCCCATCTGGCGGCCCTGCAGCTGTGTGGCATCTTCCTGCAGATAACCGACGCAGGCCGCAAGTCCCATCGGCTTGGGAGGCGAGCGCAGCAGTGCAGAACTGAATGCCGCCACGACGCGCGGGGCTTCGGGCGCGAACAATTCCGGGGCACTGCGCGACTGCAGCGGAACGACGTTGGTAGCGGGCATGCGGCCATTATTTGCCGCCGAATTAACTTTTGTCCGGTCGGGAAGTGAAATCCGCCAACCGCGCCCGCAGGTGCCTGCTTAGGTTAAATCGCTGCCAGCGCCTGCTGGATATCGGCGATCAGGTCGTCCGCATCTTCCAGCCCTACCGACAGCCGCACCGTGCCCGGATCGAGCCCCGACAGCGCCGCAATATCAGCGGGCAGATCATAGGGGCCCATCAATCCGGGCGGAATGATCAACGATTCGGGCGATCCCATGCTGGCGGCTATCGCGAACAACTGCAGCGCGTCGGCGAAGCGGTCACCAGCCGCCGCGCCGGCGCGCAGATCAAAGCTCACCACGGTGCCGAAGTGCCGCATCTGTTTTGCGGCCAGCGCATGGCGGGGATGCCGCGGCAGACCCGGGTAGTGCACGCGCGCGACTTTTTCCTGCGTTTCCAGGAACTGGGCTACGCGCATCGCCGTATCGCACTGCGCTTCGTAGCGCAGCAGGTAGGTTTTCAGGCCGCGCTGGATCAGCCACGCAGCATGCGGATCGAGCACGCCGCCCAGCAGGATGAACTCCGGTCGCAGCCGCTTGATCAGCGCCGTGGACCCGATGATGGCGCCACCCATCACATCGCCATGCCCCGAGGCGTACTTGGTGAGGCTGTGCAGGAACAGATCCACGTCGGTATCGCCATGCTGGTGGAAACCGGCCAGTGTGTTGTCAAGCAGTGTCAGCGCACCGGTGGCACGCGCCATCTTCGTGATGTGCGCGATGTCGGCCACACGCATGATGGGATTGGTGGGTGATTCGAAGATCACCAGTGCGGTGGGCGTGCTGCGCAGCACGCGCTCGATGCCCGCATCATCCTCGATGGACAGCATCGTGTGCTTGACGCCAAAGCGCTGCAGCGTGCGGCGGATCAGCGTACGCGTCGGCGAGTAGGTCTCGACGAAGCACAGCACATGGTCGCCCGCCTTCAGCAGGCCCAGCAATGCCTGCGCGATGGCGCCCACGCCCGAGCCGCAGACAATGGCATCGTCGCGGCCCTGCATGGCGGCCAGCGTCTGCTCCAGCTGCCGCGTGGTGGGATTGGAAGAGCGCGAATAGAAGAATCCGTCGCGCTCACCGCGCAATGCACGCAGGGTTTCGGCAACCGTAGCGTGTTCGAACTTCACGCTCTGGTAGACCGGTGCAACCAGAGGCGGATTGTCGTCGGGCGGCGCAACCCGCGGCGGATGCACCAGACGCGTCTTCTCTTTCATCGCGCTAGCCTAACACCGACACGCTGACTGCAACGTTCGCAGCCGCTCCAGCGCCTTGCTGAGCGTGGCATCCTGCTTGGCGAAGCACAGTCTGAGCAGCCGGTGCTTGACAGGCTCGCGATAGAACGGCGCCAGCGGAATGGCCGCCACACCCACCTGCTCGAGCAGTACGCGCGCCGCTTCAGTGTCGTCCAGCCCGCCGAGCACCTGGCTTTGCGTGTAGTCAACCAGCGTGAAATACGTGCCCTGCGAGGGCAGCACGCGCAGCACCGATCCCGCGAGACCCGCCGTGAGCAGTGCGCGCTTGGCGGAGAAAAATGCAGGCAGGTCGGCGTAAACGGCCGGCTTCTCGGTCAGGTAGGCGGCAATCGCGTGCTGCAATGCCGTGGCGATGGTGAAGGTGTTGAACTGGTGTACACGTCGCAGCTCGACGGTGAGCTCGGCGGGTGCGATGCAGTAACCCACGCGCAGTCCCGTGGCATGCAATGCCTTGCCATAGGAGAACACGGCCAGCGAACGCGTCCGCAGCGAGGGCTCGGACAACACGCTGCAATGCATGGCGCCGTCGTAGACCAGATGCTCGTACACCTCGTCGCTGAGGACGATGAGGTCATGGGACTCGGCCAGCTGCGCCAGCTGCCGCAGATCGGCACGGGACATCACCGTGCAGGCCGGGTTGTGCGGGCTGTTGACGATCACCATGCGCGTGCGCGGCGTGATGGCTGCGCGCACGCGATCCCAGTCGTAGGCGAAGGTGGGCGGCAACAGCGGCACGTGCACGCAATGGGCGCCGGCCAGGCGCACTGCGGGGTCGTAGGAGTCATAGGCCGGATCGAAAACGATGACCTCATCGCCCGACCCCACCAGGGCCTGAATGGCGGAGAAGATGGCCTCGGTGGCGCCCAGCGTCACCGTCACGCACTGCTGCGGGTCCGGTTCGATGCCATGCCGCTGCCGCGTGTCGGCAGCAATGCGCGCCACCAGCGCCGGCAGGCCCGCCATGGGCGCGTATTGATTGAAGCCGGCCTGCATGGCGGCGGTGACCAGCTCGGTCAGCCGCGGGTCGATGGGATAGTCGGGAAAGCCCTGCCCCAGATTCACGGCGCCCAACTCCTCGGCGCGCCGCGAGATGACGGTGAAGATGGTGGTGCCGACGTCTGGCAGCTTGCTGCGCCTGGTTGTCATGCGCTGCGGCCGGCCACTGCCATGGCCGCTCCGACCACGCCTGCGGCCGGACCCAGCCGCGCTGGCACCAGCATGGCGCGCGAACGCAGCAGAGGACCGAACTGCGCATAGCTGTCGCTGACGCCGCCGCCGATCACGATCAGTTCGGGCCAGAACAGCTTGTTGATCGCATCCAGATACTCATTCACGCGTTCGCTCCACTGCGCCCAGTCGAGCTTTTCTTCGGTGCGCACGCGGGCTGAAGCGCGTTGCTCGCCTTCGGCGCCGCCCACCTCGAGATGGCCCAGCTCGGTGTTGGGCACCAGCCGCCCATCGACGAACAACGCCGAGCCGATGCCTGTACCGAAGGTCAGCACCATCACCGTGCCGCGAGCACCCCGCGCCGCGCCCCAGCGCAGCTCAGCGACGCCGGCTGCGTCAGCGTCGTTCAGGCAGATCACGGGTTGCCCGATGGCAGCGCGCAATCGCGCCTGGATATCGACGCCGATCAGTGAATGATCCAGATTGGCGGCAGTGAAGACCGTGCCCTGGCGGATCACACAGGGCAGCGCCACACCCACCGACATGTCCGGCGCCGCGCTGCGCGCCACGTCGGCGATGGCGGCGATCAGCCGATTCACATCCGCAGGCCGGGGCGTGGGAACGCTGGCGAGAGGCGTAAGCAATGCGCCGGTGCTGCTGTCGACCACCGCGTACTTGATGGAGGAGCCACCGACGTCGACTCCCAATGCCCCGTTGGCCACGACGCTATTCGCCCGCTTCGGCCAGACGCATCTCGCGCTCGCGGCGTCTTTCGGCGCGTTTCATCAGGATGGCCGAGATGACCACGCCGGTGGCAACGATGAGCACCAGCAATGTGGCCAGCGCATTCACACTGGGTTTCACGCCCAGTCGCACGCGCGAAAAGATCACCATGGGCAGGGTGTTGGAGCCGGGACCCGACACGAACTGGGTGACCACGACATCGTCCCAGGACAGCGTGAAGGCAAGCAGCCAGCCCGACAGGATGGCCGGCATGATCAGCGGCAGCGTGATGCGGAAGAACACCTTCGCCGGCCGCGCCCCCAGATCGAGCGCCGCTTCCTCCAGCGAGTCATCGAAACCGGCAAGGCGCGACTGCACGATGACCGTGACGTAGGCCATGGTGAAGGTGATGTGCGCCAGCGTGATGGTGACGATGCCGCGGTCGAACTGGATGCCGAACAGCGCCTTGAGCACCTGCTCGATGGACACGAACAGCAGCAGCATGGACAGGCCGGTGATGACTTCTGGCATCACAAGCGGCGCAGTGGTCATGCCCTGCAGCAGCGCGCGACCCCTGAACGGACCGAAGCGCGCCAGTACCAGGCCAGATATCGTACCCAGCACCACGGCAGCCGAGGCGGACATGACTGCGACACGGATCGATACCCAGGCCGCCCGCAGCAGCTCGCGATCCTTCAGCAGCTCTCCATACCATCGCATCGTCGGCGAACGGGCGGAGTCCCAGACCGTGACCAGCCGCGAATAGTTGAACGAGTAGAAGATCATCGACAGGATGGGCACGTAAAGAAACAGCAGCCCCAGCACGAGCACCGCATTGGGAAAGTTCAGATACCCCTTCAGCGTCCCCTGCTTCATCTGCGTTGAGCCTTGAGTTCGCGATTCTGGAAGTACTGGAACACCATGATGGGCCCGACCAGCAGCAGCAGCATGGCGATGGCCACCGCGCTGGCGCGCGTCCAGTCGTGAACGAGGAAGAACTGGTCTGACAGCAGGCTCGCGATCATCAGCTGATCGGAACTGCCCAGCAGCGAGGGAATCACGTACTCGCCCACCGCCGGAATGAATACCAGCAGGCTGCCTGCCACGATGCCGGGGACCGACAACGGCAGGGTGATGCGGAAGAAGGATCGCACCGGACCCGCGCCCAGATCCTGGGCCGCCTCCAGCAGCGTGAGGTCATGCTTCTCGAGATTGGAATACAACGGCAGGATCATGAATGGCAGATAGGAATACACGATGCCGATGTAGACGGCAAAGCTGGTGTTCATCATCACGAGGGGCTCGTGGATGATGCCGAGCGACATGAGCACGTTGTTGATCACGCCATCGGTCTTCAGTAGTCCGATCCACGCATAGACGCGCAGCAGGAATGACGTCCAGAACGGCAGGATCACCAGCATCAGCAGCACATTGCGAGTGGTGGGTCTGGCGCGGGCGATGGCGTAGGCCATCGGATAGGCCAGCAGCAGGCAGAATACCGTCGAAACCGCTGCCACCTTGATCGAATACAGCCAGCCGCCGACATACAGCGGGTCGTGCACCAGATTGGTGTAGCTGCCGAACAGCAGCTTGATCTGCAGCGCACCGCCTTCGACCCAGCGCAGGATGGGCTCGTAAGGCGGAGTACCGAACGGCAGGAACTCCGCGAAGGAGATCTTCAGCACGATCAGGAACGGAACGAGGAAAAAAACGATCAACCACAGGTAAGGCACGGCGATGACCAGCCGCTGCCCCGCCCAGTTGCTGCGGATGTACTGGGACCAGCGTGGTGGCCCGAAGCGCCGCAGTAGATCCCACAGCGGCCATGTCCGGCCGCTGCCGGGTGGTCTGTGCAGCGCTGAACCTGGCGTGCTCATTACTGTGTGACGACCACCGGACTGCCGGGATGCCAACTCAGGTAGACCGTCTCATCCCACTGGATGCGCTCGTCATCCGACATGCGTTCGATATTCGGCAGCGTCACGCGCACGATCTTGCCGGTGTCGATCTTTACCAGGTACACGGACATGTCGCCCATGTAGGCGATCTC
>DATNCK010000338.1:0-8756 GCA_035571575.1 Steroidobacteraceae bacterium
TGGCCGTTGTTGTTGCGCACTGCGCTTTGCCAGGCCTGATACTTGGCCAGGTATTCGCCCTTCAGGCGAGGCTGTTCGGCAGGCGGACTGCCCGGTGCCGGTCTTCCGCGGCTCAGCACCCACACGCCGCCCCAGTCGGGCAGGCGGTCGAGGGCCGCGTAATGCCCCTTCGGAAAGGGCGCGCCGGTCTTCGCGGGGGCTTCACCCGCCGCCAACAGGCCGGGACACAAGGCCAGTAGAAATGGTGCCCAGGCACACTTCCGCGTGATTGCAATCATGCATTCCCCTCGGCTAGAGCCGATTCAGCCTCCAATGGCCGTATAATGAAGCAATCGTCGCACAATTATGAGTGTTGAGGGCGGAATGAAACGAAGCTTAGTCGCGGCGCTGATTTTGTCAGCTGGGGTTGCAGCTGTGCAGGCGCATCATTCATTTGCGATGTTCGATCAGTCGCAACGAATGACGCTGAAAGGCACGGTCACGGAATTCCAGTGGACCAATCCGCATGCCTTCATCCATATGGAAGTGCCAGGCACTGACGGCAAGCCAGAGCTGTGGCAGATCGAGCTGAACAGTCCCAATAACCTCAAGCGCCAGGGCTGGAAGTCCAGCAGCGTGAAGGCTGGCGACAAGATCACGCTGATCACCAATCCCCTGCGCGACATGTCCGATCACAAGGGCGGCCTTTTCATCAAGCTTACGCGGGCAGACGGAACCGAGCTCACCGAGGCCGCGTTTGCCGGTGGCGGCCCGGTGAATGTGCCGACACTGCCTCCCGCTCCTGCCAAGTAGTTTCCCAGGTGCCATCATGAAACAGCTTCAGCGCATCGCTCTCACCGCCGTATTGCTTGCGGCCTCTGCACCGGCTTTCGTGCATCACTCCGGCGCCATGTTCGATCCGGCGAAGGAACAGACGCTGGTCGGCACGATCACGGAGTTCAACTGGACCAACCCGCACTCCTCCTTCAAGGTCAGCGTCCCGACCACCGATGGCAAGTCGGAAGATGTCTGGGCGGTGGAAATGAACGGACCGAACAATCTGGTGCATGCGGGCTGGAAGCGCACCACCATCAAGGCCGGCGACAAGGTCACCGTGGTCGTGCATCCGCTGCGCGATGGCAAGCCGGGTGGTTCGTTCGTTTCGATCGTCCTGCCCGATGGCAAGAAGCTGATCGGCAGTGCGCCGGGGCAGAACGACGGTTACGCTACGCCCGCCGCGCCAGCCGCCAAGTAATCCGCCCAGTTGCGGTGATTGAAGGGCCGCCGATTGGCGGCCCTTTGCTTTAGGGCTACTTCCCGGTCTTGGCGCGATCCTCGATGGCCTTTTGCCCTTCGGGTGTGCTGGGCAGATTCTCGTTCAGGTTCGGCAGGCACTCAGCCTCGGGAATATCGCTGTAGTCCTGGCGCAGGAAGCCCTTGTGGCTCTTCCACTCGCCCTTCCACATCTTCGGATCCGTCATCGTGTAGTCCACGTTGAGCAGCATGCCGTCCTTCGACAGCGTGTAGCGCTCGGTGATCTCGAACTGGTCGCTGATGGGAATGCCGGCGTCGATGTAGTGGTCCTTGGGTTCGATGTACTTGGTCTTCACCACCAGCGCATTGCCTTCCCACTTGCCGATGGACTCGCCGTTGTAGGTGTAAGACACCACATCCGGATCAGTGAAGGCGCGGCCATCCAGATAGATGAAGCGCATGCTGCTGGTGAAGCTGAACAGCTGGTAGATCACCGTGGGCAGCTGCACCATGCTGGTGGGCCACACGCGCGTCATGATCATCGGCATTCCGGCCGGGAAGCAGCGGCCGATGGTGTCGCGATAGGGTTTGCCGGCCTTGCGGTACTCTTCTGCCTCTCGCAAGGCGGTCTGACCTGGCTCGAAGAATTCCGGATACGGCGGGCCGAAGCGGAAATCCGCAAAGGAACGGGTCAGGTCCACGAACCAGGTGCCGGTCAGGTCAAACGGCGCCTTGGGACGTTTCTTGGCGAGATTCTGCGGCGCCAACGCACCCAGGAAACCCGGATGTTTCTGCGCCAGCTCATCCAGGCGCGAACCGGTGAGTCCGCCTCCGGGAGTACGGCCTGCGGGCGCAGCGGCAGCAGGTGCTGCGTTCTGCGCCATGGCGGCGGCGGTGAGGCAGGTCAAGGCTGCCGTACTGAGAAGAAACCGGATCTTCATGCATTACTCCCTAGTTGACGCCCGGCGCACCATTCGTGGCCGCGGGCTTTGGAATATGTTTCTGCTGTTCATCGATCGAGGGCAGCGATGCCAGCTGAGTCCGGCCTGTCACCGGATTCGCGTAGTGATATGGAATCTCGTACACCACCGGCAGCATGGCCACCTTGGCAGTAGGGGGCGTATCCGGTGGGAAGTCGGCAGCGGGGCCAGGCATCCCACTGCTCGCGGCGTGTGCCCATCCACCCGTGTAGCCGGCGGTAAACGTGTTGTACGCATGGACCTTGCTGAACTTCCACACGCCATCTTCCTTCACCAGCTCGTTCTCGTAAATGGCGCCGCCCATCGACGCGCGGCCACCCATGCTCATCTGCTGCAGCATGCGGGCACGCACCTTCGCGGTGTTGCCATCCGCGGCAATCGTGATGACGGGCTGAAGGTTCAGATGATTGCCCAGCCGGTTTTCTACAGGTCCTTCCTGGCCCCGCCCGAATACCTTGAAGAGGAATTCGCGCAGGCGAGGTCCCTTGTATACGCCGCGCTGTGCGAGTTCGATGGAACCCTCGCGGGAGAAAATATCCGCCAGCGGATTCCACAGGTTCTTGTCGAGGTAATAGCCGTAGGCGCTCTCCAGGTTCTCGATCTCGTCGTAGTCCTTGACGCGCGCGACGGTGTTTTCTGCCTTGCCGACCAGGGACTGGAGATCGGGTTGCGCCTTGCGAAAAGCCATCCCGGGCTTCTGCTTCGGCCTTGCGTCGGCCGCTACCGCGGATGTGTTGCCCGCGGGATAGGTAGTGGGCCGGCCAGTCACCGGATTCATGTAATGGAAGGCCGGTACATGCGCCTTCGGATAAATCTCGTAACGCTCAGTGGGTGGGCGATCCGGTGGCAGTGAAGCCAGCGGACCGGGAGCCGGCTGCGCATCCTTGCTCCACCCCTGGTCATAGTCGGTGATGAAAGTGGGATAGAAGTGCACGGCGACGTACTTCCAGACACCGCCTTCCTTTGCCAGCTGGTTCTCGTAGATGCCTTCGCTCCACTGCCCCTTGCCGCCCACATGCCCGGTCATGCTGAACTCGCGACTGCGGATGCGCGCGGAAAGGCCGTCGCTCGACACCGTGACGATGGGCTGCAGCTGAATGTGATCATTGAGCCAGCCGGGCTCCAGGCCTGCCGGACCCAGAGTGCCGAGGAAGGCGCGCACATGCTTCTTGCCGACGTACACGCCCTGCTGCGCCAGCTCGATGGTGCCATCGTCGGCAAAGAGATCGGCGAGTTGATCCCATTGCGCGCGGTCCAGGTAGTAGCCGTAGATGCGCTGCAGGTTCTCGATGTTCTGCTCATCGCGCAGCCGCTGGGCGCGCAGGGCAAGATCTTCCGCGCTGCGTGGCGGCTCGCCATCCTTCGACAGTGGCGCAGCGCCAGGCGGCGCCCACACCCGTCCACCTGCCACCGTGCCGGGATTGGCATAGTGAAACGGCGCGATGCAGGCCTTGGGGAAGCCGTCGCAATCCATGTTGCGCTCGCGATCTGCGGGGTGCGCCAGCTTCCGCGGCGCACGCGTTGCTGGGGCGGCAGCTGCGGCTTGCGCATTGGCAGGCGCAGTCGATGCCTGTGGCGCAACCCAACCCGTGGCATAGGGCGCTCCGAAACCGGAGTAGTAATCCAGCTTCGAGATCTTCCAGACCTGGCCTTCCTTGCGGTACTGCATTTCGTACACGCCCTCGGCCCAGGTGGCGCCGCCACCCATGGAGCCGAAGTAGGCATAGGCGCGCCAGCGTCCTTTTGCGGTCTGTCCGCCGGGATCGAGGTGCACCACGGGCTGGATGTTCATGTGGTTGTAGAGGCGGTTGTCTCCCAGGCCCACCTGCCCGATCGGCACGCTGCCTACATTGCGATACAGGTGTTCGCGGATGCTGGCCTTGCCGACGAATACACCGGCGGGATAGTTCGCCACCGCGTCCTCGGTGAAGTACTCGGCCAGGTCGGTCCACAGTCCCTTGTCGAGGTAGTAGCCGTAGCTGCGCTGCAGGCGCTTGATGGCGCTGATGTCCTCACCGGCCTGTACGTCATAAGCCAGACGCGCCAGTCGCTCGCGCAGATCGGCGTCCGCCTTGACCTCGGCTGCGCCGAGGTGCGGCGCCGTCAGGCACAGGAGGCTGGCCAATACGATCCCTTGAACTGTGCGCATCCTTATTTCCCGCTCGCTCTTTCTTCAGAGCAGCCAGTGCGAGTCGATCGGATCCCCGGCGCCGATGGCCGCAGCGACGGGAACAGGAGAGCGTGCCGCCATTGCATAGGGCGGATATGCCAGACAGATGTCATCGAGCTGCCAGTCGCCACAGGCGTCGGGCCACGCCTTCGCGTCGACCAGACAGGCTGAAGGTGCCGCCTGCAGCAGCGACACCGGGCAGCTCGCCAACGTCACGCCACCGATGGTGTACGTGACGCGTCCGAGAAACTGGCGGCGACTGGAATGGGTAGCCACGGTGCTCATCCCTTGAACGGCGGCAGTTCGTTGGCCGGGTACCAGTTGGTGTGCGTACCACCGCGCAGGCGGAATGGCAGCTTCACCGTGGCGATGGCGCCCTCTTCCATGCGCTGTGCATCCACGATCACCAGATCGCTGGAGGTGGTCTCGTAGTTGTTGGCGATGCCCATGAGGTAACCGTCGCCCTCGCCCCTGCTGCCCTTGCGCGGCACGAAGCAGCTCTCCTGCAGGCTCTGCACCGGTCCCACGAAGTATTTGGCCGGCTCAGCTTTTGGATTCGTGACATCCACGCGCAGATACTGGTTGGTGGCACGGCCGCCGTTGTTGCCGCCACGCACCTGATCGTAAGGCAGTGCCGGATCGCGGTTGCCTACGTAACAGTACTTGTATGGCAGTCCGAGGTAACGATCATCCATGCGCGCCAGCACGCCGTTGGCCGGGGAGATCAGCTCCTCGTCGAAAGTGTCTTTATTCCGCGTGGTCATGTCGAAGGTCCAGCGACGAATCTGCGAGGGATCGCGCTCACCGCTCGAGGTGGGCAGATCCATCATCACCTTGCCGTCCGGTGTATCCACTGCATTCAGGAAGTGCAGCGTATTGCGTGCGGGACCCTTGAACCAGCGCACGTCCTTGCCATCGCCATCGCGCGGCAGGATGCCCACCCAGGTGGGCAGGTTGCCATCCCATTCCCACATGGGCTCGCCGGATTTCAGCCGCGCTTCGCTGGTGGTGCGCGCCACCACGGGGAACACGATGTATTTTTTCGTGATGGCGATGTCATGCATGATTCCGACGTAGGGGGTCTGGAACCAGGCCTCATGCTTGACGCGACCATCCTTGCCGATGATGTAGGACGCAACATCCTTGGTGAGGTCGCCCTTGGCCTGATAGCCGTAGGCGATCATCTCGCCCGTCTGCGCATCGATCTTCGGATGCGCAGACATGGTGGTGGCCTTGTACTTGCCATGGAAATCCCACACCCCCTGGGTTTCGAGCGTGTGCGGATCGATGGCCCAGGGCAGTGAGTCTTCTTTCAGTGTGAGCAGCTTGCCGCCATGCCAGTACATGTGCGTGTTGGCGGCGGAGCGATTCAGGTTCTTGACGCTGGGATCGTCGGTGTAGCGATTGCGGTAAACACCGAACAGACGCTTGTGTGCGGCGCGCTCGGCCATCAGCCGTGCGGTCTTCACATAGCGGGCGCGAAAGTTGACGTTGCCGTCCTTGAAATTGAAACGGCTGACGTGACCATCGCCATTGAAGCCCGTGGCCCACTCATTCTGCGGCGGCCGGTACTGGAAGTCGCATTGCATGCGGTAGAAGTTGCCTTCGATGTCGGAAGGAATCTTCCCCCACACCTCGCAATCGTAGATGTCCGCTTCGAAGCGCGTCGGGGTGTTGAAGCCCGTCGACGGAAACATCGGATGTCCGCGGAAGTCCACCGCCACGATTCCCACCCCCAACTGCGCAAGCGCACCGTTCGCACTACCTTATCTGCCGGATCATAAACCCAATCGGCGATGCGCCGGTGGCGCTGCCGCGTGGTCGGCAGGTTTCGATGAGCGACGCGCAGAAATCAGCGTTCCCGCCGGGGCGCGATGGATGTCTTTGCCGTGTCAGTAGAAACGGGTTCCGCCCTGAGGGAATGCGGCGGATGTGAAGCCTCAACGCACCGCCGCTACCAGGGAATTTCGCGACCCTGGTAATCCAGATAAAGATGCTTCGCGCGGTGTCGTGATTCGAGCACATTCGCCAGCCCGCGCACACTTTCCTCGATGCTGAGCGGCGCTGCTGCACCGCCCATGTCGGTGCGTACCCAACCGGGATGCAGGTTCAGCACGGTGACCTTGCGATCCTTCGCGCTGGTGACCGCAAAACTGCGCGACAGCATGTTCAGTGATGCCTTGCTGATGCGGTAGAGGTCGTAGCCGCCGGAGTTGTTCTCACCGATGGAACCCAGGATCGAGGACATGAATGCAACGGTTCCGCCGTCGCTCACCTGCGGTAGCAGTTTCTCCGCGATGCGGATGGGCGCCAGCGAATTGGTCCACAGAATCTGTGCCAACCCTTCACGTGTGGCGGTGAGGGTGGTCTCGTTCGCAGGTCCGGCAATGCCCGCGTTGACCAGCAGCAGATCGAACTTGCCAGTAAGTCGTTTCGCCAGCGCATCCAGTTCCGCGGCCTGATCCACATCTAATTGCTCGATGGTCAGCCTGCGGTCCGACGCTATGCGTTGCAGCTCATCGGCCCTGGCGGGATCGCGCGCCGTGGCCACCACGCTCCAGCCTCGGGTCAGGAGTACGGCAGTCAGACCCAGGCCGAGCCCGCGTGAGGCTCCAATGATCAGTGCGCGTTTGGTGTTCATCTAAGAATGATAGCTTTCAGTTCGGTGTAAGTGTTCATGCCTTCACGACCGCCTTCGCGACCGAGGCCGGACTGCTTGAAACCACCGAACGGCAGTGATGTATCGAAGCGGAAGGCGTTCTGGCTGATGGTGCCGGTGCGCACGCCGCGCGCGATACGGTAGGCCGCGGCATCGTCATTCGTGAATACCGCGCCGAACAGTCCGAAGTTCGAATCGTTGGCGATGGCAATTGCTTCCTCTTCACTGTCGTAGGTGAGCACGCTGAGCACCGGGCCGAACACTTCCTCCTGCGCGATGCGCATGCCGCGCGATACATCGCAGAACACGGTAGGTTCGACGTAGTAGCCCACGTTCATGTGCCTGGCACGGCCACCGCCCAGTACCAGCCGCGCCCCTTCGCGATGGGCGACATCGATGTAACCCAGCACCCGGTCCAGCTGTCGCTTCATCGCCAACGGACCCATCTGCGTGGCGGGATCAAAAGGATCCCCGACGCGGATGCCGCGCATGGCAGCTGCCACGGCCTCGGTGAAGCGGGGTTGCAGTGCGCGCGGCACCACCGCGCGGCTGAGCGTTGCACACACCTGCCCCGCCGACAAAGTGATGGTCTGCGCGATGGCCTGCGCGGCAGCTTCGATGTCGCAGTCGGCCAGCACGATGGCGGCGGACTTGCCACCCAGCTCCAGCGTGCAACGTGCGATGCGTTCGCCACACACCGATGCGATGCGCGCGCCCGCGGCCACTGAACCGGTGAAGCTCACTTTGTCGACGCCGCGATGACGCACCAGATAGTCGGATGCTTCGCGCTGTGCCGGCAGCAGGTTGATCACGCCTTCGGGAATGCCGGCCTTCTCCGCCGCCTCGGCGAGGATGTAAGCCTCGACCGGTGTTTCGGGCGCGGGCTTCATGATGACGCTGCAGCCAGCGATCAGCGCGGGCGCCAGCTTGGCCGTCATGATGCCGAAGGGATTGTTCCAGGGCGCGATGGCCGCCACCACGCCTACCGGTTCGCGCACCACGAGGCCTCGACCCGGTCCGCGATGCAGTGTGCGTTCGACTTCCCAGTCGAACTCGCCGGCGAGATCCGCGTAGTAGTCGAGCCAGAATTTGCCGCCGCCGATGACGAACGGTGCGGCAACGGCCAGCGCGCCGGTCTGATCCACCCAGGCGCGGGCCAGTTCCGGCAGCCGCGGTTCGATGGCAGCGGAGAGACGCCGTACCGCAGCAGCGCGCTCGGCATGCGTCAGGCGCGGCCAGGGACCCGCATCGAAGGCGCGACGCGCGGCGGCCACCGCCGCATCGACATCCGCCTCGCCAGCTTCGGCGACCGTGACGCAATGTTTTTCATTGAACGGCGATGTGACGCTGATGCGTCCGTCGCCTTTGGGGTTGACCCAGCGGCCCCCGATGTACAGGCGTTCCGGTTGCGAGATCTGAAATGCCGGCAATGACATCAACGCTTCCTCGGACGGGGATCCACCAGCACCTTGCATTGCGTGCTGCGCTGGCGCAAGGCTTCGAACACCGGCGGCATGTCTTCCAGATGGATGACATCCGTGACCATGGCGCGCTGCGTGTCGGCATCTTTGTCGAGCGCATCCGCGCACACTTCGAAATCGCGCCGATCGTAGAAAGCTGAAGCCTGCAGGCGCACTTCCTTGGCCACCATCGCGAAGGGCATGAAGCTGTCCATCTTCGTGCACAGGCCCAGCACCACCACGGTGCCGCGGGG
>DATNCK010000339.1:0-9385 GCA_035571575.1 Steroidobacteraceae bacterium
CCCACCGCTGTCACAGGCTGATGCGTCTGCTGCGGCTGGCGCGACAGCCGCTCCATCTCGGCAGTCAGCTCCTGATAGGCCGAGACCAGCTCGGTCTCCACGATATTGGCCACCGCGGCATCGCTGCGGCTGGCGGCGAATTCACCGCGCGCGTTGGTGAGATCACCCTGCAGACGCACCAGTTTTGCATGTTCGATCCTCAGCGTGGCGATGCGGCCCTGCAGTTCGCGGTTCAGCTCATCGGTTTCGCCGCGGATGGCGAACAGCTCCTGCTGCAGCCGCAACAGCTGGCCGTTCATTGAATCGCGCGCTCGCTCGATCACCACGGGCTGGTCCACTTCGGTCATCACCAGCAGCAGGATGATGGCGCCGAAACCGCAGCAGATGCAGTCGAGAAAGGAAAGACTGAACACCTCGGCCTCGCGCCGCCTGAGCTTCATGGCCAGTCCTTCGCGGGCATCAGGATGTGGCCGCGTGTCTCACGCGCCATGGCCCAGAACATGTGCGGAGCCGGCAGATCGCCCTGCATGGGCAGCAGGATCACATCGATGGGAATGTTCGGCGGCAGGCTCTTCTGCGCTTCCTCGAACAGGCGCGAGCGCTGCGTCACGTTGACGAAACGGCGCGTCGGCTTGTCCTTGCCCTGCGTGGGCAATCCATCGGTGACCAGCACCACCTGGTCCGGCAGCGGAAACAAAGTGCGGATCACGGAGTAGGCATTGATCAGGCTGGTGCCGCCTTCCGGCGCGAGGCCGCGCAGATGTTCGATGGCCTGCGCGAGCAACCTGGGGTCACCGGCATCCAGCCACTTGCCGTCGCGATCCGGCACCAGCGAATGTGCCTCGGTGTTGAAGCTGTACATCTGGAACTGGCTGCCGGCCGGAAACTGTGTCGACAGCCAGTCGGCGATATCCAGCGTCTGGCGCCACTTCTGCGTGGTGCGACGCACGGCCGCGCTCTGGTTGCGCAGCTTGATGATGTTGACCAGATCCTCATCGACCATGCTGGCCGAACGATCCACCAGCACCAGCACATGCTTGCCGGTGATGCGGATGCCGGTGACGTAGCGGCGATTGCCGGTGCCGCGAAAGGAGCGCACGCGTTCTCCCGGTGGCGCCGGTTTGACTGCACCCGCCTGCAGCCGCTGCGTACCCGCCTCGAGCGCCTTCAGATCGGACTTCAGCTGATTGATGTGCTCGCGCTGCGCCATGCTGGTCGCGCCCACACGCAGCGCCTCTTCACGCGCGCTGGACACCTCATCGAGTACGGCCTGCGCGCGTTCCGCGGCCAGCCGTGTATCGCTCTTGGTCTTCTGCAGGGTATTGCGCAACACGACCAGGTTGCGCGTGCCGACCAGCACCTCCTCTTCGAGCTTGTTCACTTCGGCCTGCAGCTGATCGCTGCGGTCAATGCGCTTGATGCCGGATTGTCCGGCGATCACCGTGTAGAACAGGACCACCGCGCCGAAGCCGCAGCAGATGCAGTCGAGAAAGGAAAGGCTGAATACTTCGACGCGGCGGCGGCGCATGGCCTTCAGCGTTCCGTGGCGGATGAATCGGCCAGCGCCACCAAAGCCAGTTCGATGCCCGGCGTGCCCAGACGCAGCACACTTCCGGCCGCGAGGAAGGCGCGGCCATTCACGCGTGCGCCGTCGAGAAAACTGCCGTAGCGCGAGTGATCGACGATCTGCGTGCGGCCACGCTCGCGGCGCAGTGTGCAATGCCGGCGCGAAAGCCCGGCCACTCCCTCGGGAAGGCGCAGCGAATGCGCATCATCCACTTCGCGGCCCAGCACCAGTCCGTCTGCGTCGATGGCCACCGCCCGGCCGCGATACACCACATGCGTGGCCATCATCGCCGGCTGTGCATCACGGCCCTGCCAGGCGGACAGGGGCGGCGGCGGTGGCTGTGTGTGCGGCAGAGGCACGCGAGTCAGATACTGCACTGCGCCGGAGGTGAGCGGTGCTGAAGCATCCAGTGCACTGGCCGCGCATGCGGCACTGCCAGGCGACGCGACGAGGATACGCGGCAGATGGGCAGAGTCGAGCACGGCATCCATGCCGGGCATCTGCGCCAGCGACTCACTCACCAGCAATGTGGCCTCTGGCATGCCCGCGGCGAGGGTCTGCAGGCTCGCAGCGAGGGAACGTAGTGCCGGAGCACAGGCAGCTTCGAGCTGATCGCGCGTGAGTGCGAGGGTCAGCTCGCGCCCGGCAGCATCCATGCTGTACTGCGCCTGGCCATCGCGCGCCGCGGCGGCTACCAGCGCCGGCAGCGCGGCACGCAATGCCGCCTCATGTCGCAGATCGTGCAGGGGATCAAAGCGTGTCTGCTGCACCAAAGTCTGCGCAGCCAGCTGCAGCCAGGCATCGTGCAGGCGCTGTGCGCCGCCCGGCAATTTCACCGTCCGCTGCAATTCGACCGCCGTGCCATCGTGGAAGGCAACGCTGATCAATGTCTGCTGGCGGCTCTGCGCAATCGAAATGTGATGGCCTGGAAGCTGCTGCCAACCGGCCAGCACGGCGCTGCGATCGACGAAACCCTGCACCTGAAATTCCGTCGAGCGCAGCGCGCGCAACACTTCGCCCATCGCTGCGGCGTCAAGTTCCGGCCCGACTGCAACCCACAGCTGTCGCGATGCTTCTTCCGGCACTGCCGTGGTCAGCCACGATGCCAGCTCTGCAGCGGGTGAACCAGTGGGCACATGCGTCACGCGCAGCTCACCCTGCTGCGCCAGCGCAAACGCCGCATCGCTGTACTCGAGGCCGAACATCAGATGTCCACGGGGAAGGTCAGGTTGTTGTCTGCCGAGATGCGCTCATCCGCTGGCGGGGAATCGGCCGCAGGTTCCGGCTCAGGCGCGGCCACCGGTGCGGGCGGGCTGTCGCTCTTCTGTGCAGTTTGCTGCGCGCCCAGTGGCAGCAGCCAGAACAGGGACAGCGGCAACGCCAGCGCGGCCAGCAACCATGCTCTGCGCCAGTTTCTGCTCATGGGGTCTCCACATTCCGGGCCACGCGAAAACCAACAGTCTGTGAGGGTCCGGTCGCACGATCGCGCCACGCCAGACGCAACTCGGCGATGGCCGCGGTGCGCCAGTTTGCACCCCGCACCGCGTGCGGACCATCCGCTTCCGGACCGAGAGGGTCGGTGACGGCGGCAGCCTCGGGCATCGAGGCATACACGTCATGCGTCCATTCGGAAACATTGCCGCCAAGATCAAGAAGACCCACGGCGGAACGCGCATAGCTGCCGATCGGCGCCACCACTGCGTGTTCGTCGCTGTACCCCGGCAATGCGGTTGCCAGCCGCTGCTCGGGGCCCGGCTTCGCTGGCAGGGATTCCTGCCCGCCGAGATTGGCTGCACCCGCCGGCGGCGGCAGGTTGTCGCCCCAGGCGTAGCGGCGCCAGTGCTGACCATCGACGTAACGCGCCGCATATTCCCATTCGGCTTCAGTGGGCAGGCGGTAACCACTGTTGCGCGGCTGCAGCAGCTGCCAGCGGCCTTCACGCCTCTCGTAGGCCGCGGGCAGTCCCTCGCGCAGCGACAGCCAATTGCAGAACTCCACCGCATCGCTCCAGCTGATGTTGGTTACGGCCTGGTTGTCGAGATCGAGGGATTTTTCCATCGCCAGACCCGAGGAATGTTCGGCGCGAAAGGCACGGTACTGCGCATTGCTGACCTCGCGTTCAGCCAGATAGAACGGGCGCGTCAGCGTCACCTGCCGCAGCACTTCATTCGAGCGTCGGCCCTGCTCGCGACGATCGCTGCCTTCGGGAAAGCTGCCGGCGGGCAGCAGCAGCAATGTGCCCAGCAAGGCACTCTGGACGCGCGAGGGTGGTGGCGGAGGTGCAGCGGGCGCAGTGGGCGCTGGTTGCGCTGCGCTCGCGCCAGCAGCATCGGAATCAATCGCCGTGGTCGCCTCGACCACGCGCGGTGCCGGAAGCGACAGATCCACGATGCCCAGGTCCAGAGTCTGGCCGGCCAGAATGGCGACCTGACTGGACCAGCCTCGGCGCCCGGGAGCGACGATCGACAGATGCCGCAGTCCAGCCTCCAGCTCCAGTCGCAGGGGAGCAGGGCCCTTGTCCTCATCATCGATGCGCACCCGCGCGCCGGTCGGTGCGGTGGCCAGTACCAGCCAACCATAGGACGACAGCAACTGCACGCGCACTGGCTGCCGGTGCCCTCCACCCTTCACTTCCACCTTTGCGGTGTATTCGACATGACGCGGCGCGCGGATCGAAATCTCATGGCTGCCAGGCAGTACCTGCACGGCTCCCGGCACGCTGCCGGCAGGTTTGCCATCGAGGAGCAATTCGCCTGCGACACCCTGCGTGTCCACTTCGAGCGTGTCTGGCAGCAGCGCCAGCTCGATGCGCAGCGGCATCTGCGAAGCCGCCACTGTCGCCGCGTCGATACCCACATTGCGCGCGGCATAGCCCTGCGCTTGCACGTGCAATTGGTGATTGCCGGGCAGCAGGAACAGGCGATCACCGGAACGCCAGTTGAACCAGCCGGGCACCTGCACGACAGCCGTGCCTGGACTGATTTCCAGCGGCACGTTCACCAGCCGGAACAGCACGACCGCCGCGGTGACCAGCAGTGCCAGCGGCAATGCAATCCACCACGTGACGGCCCGCCGACTGCGGCGACGCAGTGCCGCAGCGGGAGCGGGATCGATTTCTCCAGCGACATGAATCTCTGCCGCGCCGGGATTGATGGCCTCGCCGGGCAGGCGCTCATCCTGCAGCGGTGCAACCGTGGCATTTCCAGCCAGGTGCAATACATCGAGCGCAGGCACGCCCGCTGCAAAGATCAGCTGCGCCGCTCCGGCCTGCAGCACGTCGCCGTCGTGCAGCACCAGCGGCTCGCGGTGCATCACACCGTTGACCAGCACGGCTGCATCCGGCGCCGGCCGCAGCCACCATTGCGAACCGTCGTGATCGATCCACATCGAATCGCGGGCTTCGGGGAGCACGACATCGGCTGATGCGCCGCCGAGGTGCAGCGGTATCGTGCCATGACGCGCGCCCAGAGGTTCGCGGATCAGCAGAGTGGCAATACTCAAGCGGCAACCACTTTCAGATGCGCTCGGTGCATTGCACCGTGAGCGCCACGCGCTGCTGGCCCGGAGTGATGTTCAGCTCGCGCCGCACATCGCGGAATCCCTCGCGCCGGCCGATCACAGTGTACTGACCCGGTGGCAGGTCCAGCTCGCGCTGCATGAATATGCCGAGCTCACCCAATGCCGGTACCGAGATCTGCGTGCTGTTGTCTGAAAGGATCTGCACATGCGCGGGTGCGTCCAGCACTGCCAGGCGCGCGCGCAGCTGCTGCAATTGCCCGGCAAGGCGTGGGCCATGCGGCGCGGTGGCCTCGGCGCGCGCCATCGCCCGCTCCGCCGCCAACCGCACCGCGGCCGCGGTGAGTCGATCGGGGCGATCCAGGTAGTCGCGCAGTTCGCCATCCAGATCGGCGCGGCGGGTGCTGCGCGCGAGACCATCATCGGCGAAGCGCAGCTGCGCATCGCGCGCCAGTACCGCGCGGTAATGTGTCACGGCTTCGTTCCAGCGCTCGTCTCGTTCCAGACCCGCGCCCACTGTCAGGTCGTGCAGATTGAGTTCGCTGCGACGGATTTCCGCTATGCGCGACAGACCATCACGTACCCGTGGCTCGCTGGCGCTGAGCGCTGAGGCCCGCGCGTAGGCCTGCTCGGCCGCATCCACGCGGCCAGCGGCCAGCGCCTGCGCCCCCTGCGTCAGCGCCGCTTCCAGCGCCTGGGCCTGCTGCGCTTCATGCACCCGCGCCAGCGCGGCACGCGCAGGCGCGAAGGTCGCATTCTGCTTCAGGATGGTTTCGTACTGTGCAGCGGCCTGCGGAAGGTCGCCGGAGGCCTCGACCCGCATTGCGGCCGAGTACTGATCCAGCGCATGTTGCTGCGTATCGCTGGCCGCAAGACCCACACGCGCCGCGGCATTGTTCGCATCGTGCAGCAGCACGCGCTGGAAGGCAGCGCGCGCGAGAGCGGGCTGATTGGCCTTCAGCGCCGCTTCGCCAGCGGCAACATCCTGCTTCAGAGGATCATCCGGCACTGCCGCTTTGTCCGGCGATGTGACCGGCGCAGGAGCTGGAATGCCAGCTTTTTCCGCTGCTGCGCTGGTGGGCGATACATCCCGTGAAACAGCCGGCGCTGAAGGTTGCGGCAGGGATCGGGTCGGCAACCAGATGAATACGGCCACCGCCACCAGCGCCGCCGCGGCCAGCCCCAGCAGCGCCAGCGGACGGCTCTTTCGCGAGGACGGCTCAACGCCTCGGGGGGCCGATTCATCGACCAGCAATGCAGCGCCTGAATCAGCAGCCGAGGCCAGCGATTGCGTGAAGTACCGGATGACGTCGCCCAGGTCGGGACGCCGCTGCGGGTCGCGTTCGAGCATGCTCATGACGAAGGTCAGCAGCGCCGGCGGCGTCGGATGCACCGGCAGCAGCGGCGCAGGCATTTCCTGCTGCACGCGGCGCGCGTCGAAATCCGGATAGTGCGGCGGATAACGCGACAGCAGCTCGTAGGCCAGCGCGCCGAGGCCATACACGTCATCGGCGGTGGTGGCCGCATCGCCCCGCAGCTGTTGCGGGCTGGCCGAGAACGGCGAGCCATCGGCCAGTGCCGCTGTGGAACCCGTGCGCGCCGCAGTGCCGAAATCCGTCACACGCACCACGCCCTGCCCATCGAACAGCACATTGCCGGGTTTGACGTCGCGGTGCACGACACCGCGGGAATGCGCGTGCTCCAGCACCGTGGCCACCTGCAGCAGCACCGGCAGCACCTGCCGCCAGGGCGCACCGCGCAGCCCGCGCACGTCGCCACCGCTGGCGTACTCCATGGGCAGGAACACGACTTCGCCGTCGCGTTCCGGAAGCTGCACGCGCAATACACCAGGATGATCGAGGCGCTGCGCCATCTGCGCCTCGTGCTGCAGCACATGCCAGGCGTCCTCCGCCGTGCAGCTCTGCAGGTGCAGGAATTTCAGCGCGACGCGCTGCTGCGTCCGTTCATCGTGGGCAGCCCACACTTCAGCGTGACCGCCATCACCCAGCCGCTCCTGCAATACATAACGGTCGGTGAGGCGCTTTCCGGATTCGAGACTGGCCATTGCCGATGCATTCAAGCGCAGTGAATGCGCTTCAGGGCACGTCCGGCGCGGGGCTGGCGGCGGCGGGTGGCGCCGCCGATACCGGTGCGTCGGGATTCTGGTATTCGCGCAGCAGCTTGCGCCACTCGCGATACTGCTCGTCCGCCGATCCGGTGAGCTTCAGGCTGCGCCCTTCCACTTCGATCACCTGCGTCGACACTTCGGACTGGAACGAACGCGCCAGCTCGCTGAAGGCCTGCGCATGCGTCTTTGCATCCGCGTATTTCTTCAGACCGGAGAGAAACGCCGCTACGCCGCCTGCCGCAGCGCCATAGCGCGCGGCGCTCTGCAGATTGCAGGTGGCGTTGCTGCTGCAGCTGCTGGGCGCAAAGATACTGGCGGCCACCGCGGCCGCGCCCAGGATGGTGCGCGTCCGGGCACTGGAACGCGCGCGATCCTCCTTGTCGATTTCATCGTAGGAAGTGCGGCGGAACTCCCCGTAAGGCTGCTGCATCTGTTCGGCGAAGCCGGTGTAGTAGCCATCGAGCGTGTCGATCACTGCGGCATCGCGTTCGCGGATACGCTGCACGCGCTGCGCCACCGGATCATTGTCTGCCGGCAGGCGCGACACGCGCGTGAGCGCGGGCTTGCTGGTGCTGTCGGTGCGCAGATAACCGGAGAGCGCATCGGGTGCGATGTCCTGCGCGAACTGCAGTTCGGTGACATGACGAACCTCGCGCAGCGCATCAGCGGTCAGACGATCCCGGGCTGCGAGCAATTCATTGGCAATGTCGGAAAATACGTTCTGGAACGGGTCGCGCGCCTTCAGTGCCGCATCGGTCTTGTAACTGCCGATGTCCGCCTCACCCTCGAAGCGCTTGGCATTCAGCCACAGGCGGCCTGCGGCATCGCGCGCGGTGATCTCCAGCACCAGATGCTTGCCCGTGGATTCGACGATGCGGCCACTCACGGCCACATCAACGAACTGGACGGTATCCGGCGCGACGCGCACTGCGCCCCACTGTGCGCTGCTCTCCAGCGTGTTGCGCAACATCACCGCGAAATACCGCGACTCCGCCTTGCGCAGATCCGGATAGATGCGCTTCTTCGCCAGCGCATCTTCATCGGCAGCCAGTGCCGCGGGAATGCCGGCATCGAAACTGTGCACGACCACATCGAGACGCTGCTCAGCAGGAATTTCGCGCACGGCCTGCTGGGCATCGACCTTGGCCAGCGGCTTGGTGTCCTGCACGACGCAGCCGGTGAGTACACTGGTGAGCAGCAGCAGTGGCACGCGCAGGCACTTCAGCAGCGAGGCATGTTCGGAGCCTGCGTTCAGCACGCGCCGCCTTTCTGCAACCGCCATGCTTGCGCTGACACTACTGCTCATCAGTTACGTCCTCCGCGCGTGTTCTCCTTGTAGTCGCGATATTCCTTCAGGAGCTTTTCCTTCAGCTCCGGATCGGTTTCAGCCTCGGCGGCCTTGCGCAGCCGACGCGCGATGATGTCGTCGTCTTCGCCTGAGGGCAGCGGCTTGGCGTTGGCGCCGCCACCACCCTGCGGCATCGCGGCGCCCGCGGCTGCGGTTGCACCGCCGGCAGGATCGCCCTTGGCTGTACCCGCACCGCCACCCTGCACACCTTCGGAACGCAGATCGCCGGAACGATCGCGACCACTGCCACTACCACTCTCATTGTTGCCGCTGCCCGCACCGCGGTTCTGCGCCGCCTGCTCGCCGCCCGCACTGCCATCGCCCCGATCTGCCGCATGGCGGTCACGCTCTTGCGCAGAGCGCTGCTGCTCACGGCGCAGCTGCTCATCGAAACTGCCCAGCGATGCATCGAGACGGCCGTCGACCTGCGCGCGACGCTCGGCCGGCGTCTGCGCGGGAGCGCCGGTTTCCGCGCTGCCATCACGGCGCGCGGTGCCGCCTCCGCTGCCCTGGCTTCCGGCCGTGCCGGAGCTCGAGGCACTGCCCGAGGCAGTACCTGTTTTGCCCGCCGTGCTGCTGGCCGTGCCATCGCTGCGCGCACCTGCCGGCGACGAGGTCGGCGAAGACGAACCCGGTGAAGAAGAGGTCGAAGTAGAAGATGGCGCCGAAGGGGCGGATGGGGCAGAGGGCGCGGATGAACCCGGCACACCTGGCAGACCCGCGCCGCCGGTAGTCGCACAGCCACCGATCAGGCAGATCGACCCGAGCATCGCGACCGCGCGCAGCATCAGTGGCTGCTCCGGGAAGAGCCGGCCAGGAAGCCGCG
>DATNCK010000340.1:0-3343 GCA_035571575.1 Steroidobacteraceae bacterium
AGCAGTACCAGCGTGGGGGTGCTGTTCTTTGATCTGGATGGCTTCAAGGAAGTCAACGACAGCTGCGGCCACGAGGCTGCGAACCTGTTGCTCAGCGAGCTGGCGCGCCGCCTGCAGCAGAGGGTGCGCGCACAAGACACGGTTGCCCGCTACGGCGGGGATGAGTTCGTGCTGGTGATTTCCGACCTCGCATTTCCCGGCGACATGAGTCGGGTATTGCAGCAGGTCCAGGAAGCCCTGGCCGAGCCCTTCCAGGTGGGCAGGCAGTTGCGCCGCGTGACTGCCAGCATCGGCGCGACGCTGTATCCGACGGACGGCCTGGAAGCTGAAACCTTGCTGAAGGGCGCCGACACCCGCATGTACGAACAGAAGAGGCGCCTGAAGCTGACCTCCTGATTTCGCTGACAGAACCTTGCGTGTTCACTGCTCCTCCCTGCAGATCGGCACGCAAACTCTGGCCGGCAGCAATGCCGGCCTTTTTTTTTGGATCTCTGGCTACCACCCCGGCGGTCAATCATCTAGCCTTGGCGGCCTCTGTCACTGAAAGCGATAACGAACAGGGGTGTCATGAGACTTCTTCACAAAGCGGTGGCGCAGGCGCTATGCCTGACGCTGGGTCTTGCACTGTGCAATGGCGTCTACGCCAAAGACGAAGCGGCGCGACTGGCCGCGCTCAACCAGCGTGTGAAGGCAATTGCTGATGAGACCGCGCAGGTCGAGGCCATCACCAAGATCCAGCGGCTCGGCCGCGCCTTCGGCTACTACACCGACAAGGGGTATTTCGGCGAGGCTGCAGACCTGTTCACCGAAGAGGGTACTTTTCAGTGGGGTGTGGACGGCGTCTACAAGGGCAAGGCGCGCATCCGCGAACTGCTGACACGTCATGGCGGCGGCAGCATGAAAGAGGCGCCCGGACTGCCCTTCGGCCGCCTGAACCTGCGCATGCAGTTGCAGCCCATGGTCACTGTCGCGGCCGACGGCAAGAGCGCGCAGGCGCGCTGGCGCGAATGGGGTCTGCTGGGCCAGTACCGCAAGGCCGCGATCTGGGGGGACGCAATCGTCGAAGATCGCTATGTGAACGACGGCGGTGTATGGAAAATCTCCGCACGCGCCTACTACCTGAATTTCGAAGCGCCATACCAGGGTGGCTGGGCCAAGCTGCAACCCGCCAGCGGCGACTGGGCCTCCGAAGTGGCCAAGGCGTTTCCGCCGGATGCGCCTGCGCCACAGCAGTATCAACCCTTCCCGGCGGTGTTCATTCCGCCCTACCACTACGCCGACGGCAATCTGCGCGCCATCCAGAGTCGCCCGGCAGTGGATGCGCCGAAGCGGGCAGATGACGCACTGGGCAAGCTGGAAGCCCTGGCGGATGCCAAAGAGCTGGCGCTGGCGCGTGCCCACTCTGTGCGCGCCATCGAGAATCTGCAGGCCATGTATGGCTACTACATCGACAAGGGGCAGTGGAAGAAAGCCGCGTCGCTGTTCGGCAAGCAGGGCAGCTATGAGTTTGGGCAGAGCGGCGTCTATATCGGCAATTCCAGCATCGAGCGCGGGCTGTCGTTGATGGGGCCGGCCGGACTGGAGTCAGGGCAGCTCAACAACTACGTGATGGTCCAGCCCATCATTCACGTGGCACCCGACAACCGCACGGCGAAAGCGCGCTGGCGCAGTGACGTGCAGCTGTCGCGAGGCGGCGCGGGCCGCTGGGGCGGCGGTGTCTACGAGAATGAATACATCAATGACAACGGCACTTGGAAGTACAGCAAGCTGCACTACTACGTGACTTTCTGGGGTGACTACGATGCGGGCTGGGCTGCCAAACCCATTCCCATGGATCCGCCCAGCACCACCAATCCGCCGGATGCGCCGCCGACGCTGGTGTATGAATCCTTTCCAAAGCTGCAGGTGGTGCCCTATCACTACCTGAATCCCGTCAGCGGCAAACCCAACACGGTGGAGTAGGCACATGCAATCACTCACCAGACTTCGCGGTCATCTGCTGCAGGGCGCGCTCGCGTTGATCGGCTCCGTTCTGTTCACCGCTGTCGTCCATGCCGCTGCGCCTTCCGCCGCCGATCTGCAGGCGGTCGAAAAGCAGCTGAACTCCCTGGGCGATCGCATCACCCGGCTGCAGGATCTCACCGATGTGGAGATCGTGCAGAACGCCTATGGCTACTACGTCGACAAGGGGCAATGGCGCTCACTGTCCGAGCTGTTCAGTGAAGATGCCACGCTGGAGATCGGCGGCAAGGGTGTGTTCACGGGCCGGCCGCGGGTATTCCAGTACATGGTCGAAGCATTCGGCCTGGGCGGCCCCAAGACTGGTTCACTGATCGATCACCAGCAGTTCCAGTGCCTGCCCACCATTCACGAGGATGGCGTGACCGCCGAAGCGCGGTGCATTGCCTTCGTGATGAGCTCGGGTGGCTGGGGTCACAATTACTACGAGGATGATTTCATCAAGAAGGACGGTGTGTGGCAGTTCAAGAAGCTGCACGGTCCCTTCAACATGTACTCGGGATACAAACTGGGCTGGTTCGATCAAGTGATCGTGAACACCTTTCCGGAGAAGTTTCCGCCTTGGCCTGATCTGCCGCCCACGATCATCTACCTGACGTATCCGAGCTATTACGTCGAGCCTTACCACTACCCCAATCCGGTCACTGGCAAGGGTATGCCTGCACCGAGTCCGCGAGCCGGCGGCGAGGCGTTCGGCCGATAATCTACGTCGGCGCCTCTCCGGCGCCGACGCTCTGGCGCGTGGGAGGGGTCCGACCCATAGAGGGGCGGGGCGCTGCTGCCCGAATAAGCATTATGCGCGCAGCATGTACTCACTGCAGTTCTGCCCGGCATGTTCCGGGTCCGAACTCAAAGAGGTGAGTCATGAATACATTTCGAATTCTTCCTGCAATCTTCCTGTGCACGGCAGCTCTCGCGGGATGCGCTTCCTACCAGCATCAACCCGAGGTGACTGCCCAGATGGCACGCACTGAAGCGACATTGCAGCAGGCCCGGCAGGGAGGCGCGCAGGTGGAGGCCTTGCCTCAACTGCAGAGCGCGCGCGACAAATATGCGCAGGCCCAGCAGTCCATGGACAAGAACAGCAAGGAAGGCGACCGCGAGGCGATTCAGCTGGCCAAGCAGGCGGAACTGGATGCGCAGTTTGCCGCGGCCAAGGCGCAGACCAGCCGCACGGAAAAGGCGGCCTCTGAAGTCCAGCAGGGTGTCGAGGCACTGCGCAGCGAGGCGAATCGCAACGCCGCAGGTTCCGCCGCAGTCACCGCTGACAAGCAGTAGGAGCAAGTCATGAATATCCGGAATATGGTGGGTGCCGCGGTGGCCG
>DATNCK010000341.1:0-8752 GCA_035571575.1 Steroidobacteraceae bacterium
TCTGCGCCATCGAGTGGGATTCCCACCCTGTAGGAGAAGCGCAGGCCTGCGGTGGCGACGCCATGATGCGCGTCGCGGCATTTACAGCCGTGGGCTGCTACCGCTTCGATCTGGTGGCTGGTGAAGAACCGGAACTGTGCCTGCGTCTGCGCGCAGCGGGCTGGCGCATCTGGTTCCTGCCTCACGATCTGACCCTGCACGACGCCGCGATGACACGCTTCGGGCAATTCTGGCGCCGTGCGGTGCGCAGCGGCTACGGCTGCGTCCAGAGTGTGCACCTGCATGGCGCACCGCCCGAGTTCTATTGCGTGCGCGGCATGGTCAGCGCCTGGTTCTGGGCATTGGCGGTACCGCTGACCACATTGGCGCTGGTGCCATTCCTTGGCGCATGGGCACTGATGGTGCTGTTGATCTATCCGCTGCAGGTGGTGCGGCTGGCGCTGAATGGGCGCAGGCCAAGATGGCGGGATAACTGGTGGTGGGCAGTTTTTGCAGTCGTGATCAAGTTTCCGAACTTCGTGGGACAGATACGGTGTCTGAAACACCAAATACTTCGCAGACACCCCCAGCTCATCGAATACAAGTCGTAGTCGGTGTGCTGCTGGATGGCAGGACCCAGGAACACTGGGTCCTCGAGGCGCTGCAGCAGGCGCTGGCCCTTCCTGGCGTGCGTCTTGGCACCGTGGCGCTGGTGTCGGAGCGACCAAGCTCCGGTATCGCCATGACCGTGCATCGACTGGTGGATGCCATAGACCAGCGCCTGCGCTGCCGGGGAGCGCGACTGTTCAACTCCGTCGACGTGATCGCCGCGCTCGGCAAGCCTGTCCAGATGAGTATCCCCACGGTTTCCCGGGGCGCCAGGTGGATACCGGATGAAGAGGGTACGGCGCTGCTGTCCAGCGCCGGCGCAGATGTATGGTTGTGCCTGACGGCTGCGCTGCCTGCTGCGACATTTCCGCGCGTCTGTTCCATGGGCGTCTGGGGGATGGAGATCGGGAACACGCCGGCCGCGGATGTGTGGGCCGGTGCCATGGAAGTGGCCATGCGCAACAACATCACCGTGGCCCGCGTGGTGGACTACACCCGCAAGTCGCAGGTGCTGTACCGCGTTTACGGCGCGACCATCAAGAACTCGGCACGGCGCAATCGATTGGTGACTCTCAGCAAGGCAGTCAGCTTCTTCAGACGTCTGCTGCGTGATCGAACGCAGTTGCAGGAAGGACATGTACCTCATGGAAAGGAGCCTTCGCCGGGGCCGGAGCTGTTGCCGGAGGTTGCGGCATCTGGTGCTGCAACCGTGTCAGCTGCGTTTCGCCTGGCGTGGCGGCTGACGGCCGAAGTGGCGTGCAATCGCTGGCAGGCGGCCGCGGGCAGGGCGCAGTGGCAGATGGGCTACTTCTTCGCGGGGGAGAACGTGGATGTTGCGCACCGCCCCGACCGTCTGCACAGGCTGGTGCCGCCCCGGGACCGCGACTGGGCCGATCCATTCGTCATCCAGCGCGATGGCCGCCGCTTCATCTTCTTCGAGGAAATGCCGTACCAGACCGGAAAAGGCCACATCTCGGCCATAGAAATACTGGCCAATGGCGAGCCGGGTGCGGCGCGCATGGTGCTCGAGAGGCCCTACCATCTGTCCTATCCATTCGTATTCGAGTGGAATGGCGAGCTGTACATGCTGCCGGAAACGGCGCAGAACCGGACCATCGAGCTGTACCGCTGCGAGGAATTTCCGTCACGCTGGACGCTGCAGCAGGTACTGCTGGAGAACATCAGTGCCTTTGATGCCACGCTGTGGCGGCAGGACGATCGCTGGTGGCTGTTCGTCAACGTGGCCGAAGCGGGTGCGTCACCAAGCGAGGAATTGCACCTGTACTGGAGTGAATCACCACTGGGTCCGTGGGTCGCGCATCAGGCCAATCCCGTGATTTCCGACGCGCGGTACGCGCGCAGTGCAGGTCCGTTATTCGTACGCGAGGGAGTGCTCTATCGCCCCAGCCAGGATTGTTCCAGTGCCTATGGCACTGCAGTGTCCGTGAATCGTGTCGAGGTGCTCGACCTGCGCAACTACCGCGAGACACCCGTGGGCCGGATCCATTCCGGCTGGTACCCGGACATGCTGGGCGTACACACGTTCAGCTCCAGCGGCGCAGTGCGGGTGATCGACTACAAGGTGAGAAGATCGCGCTGGAGCGCGGTCAGTGCAGCTGAGCCTGCGGTGTGTCCACAGACGACTTGATGCGAGGGCGCTAGCCTCCAGGTGGCGGCGAGGGAATTCCGCTCCACACCTGAACGTCATCGATCCATTGATAGGCAGGCATCCTCTGGCCCGTATACAGCATGGGGGCCATGATGCGGTTGATGGGGAGGTTGCGCGCGCCCATGTTGGGGCCGCGCCGGTCCGCGATGGTATGTCCGTTAACTGCGGCCCAGACCCGGCCATCCGCATCGTTGCTGCGCCGCCAATAGATCTCGAACTTGAACCACCGACCAATCGGCACCGGCAGGGAGCGGTCGGCGATGCGCCAATCATTCGTCAGGGGAGCGCCGCCACCGGCATTGTTGTCGCCCAGCACCACCCAATACGGAGTGTCGCTGCCGTAGGTCATCACATAGGCCTCGACGCGGTAGTCGCCGTCGTTCTGCGGCCCGCCGATGTCGCGCTGGCCGCCGGTCTTGAATGCGAAGATCGCACGCCACGTGCCACCTCGGTCGACGCCAGGGCCCGGAGGCAGATGTGTCATGCGCTCGACCAGGTCCGGCTGCAATTTGATCCAGTAGCTGACGTACAGCTCTTCCGCGTTGTCGATGGGCAGGAACTGGAACTCGTTCTGCGCCGCTGAAGTCCCCATGGGCTCCTGCCCGTTGATGGTCTTCGTAATCTCCTGGTAGAGGACGCGTGCACGCTGCCCGCCGGGCCCTGCAACGGATTCCACGCGATTGCGCATGTACTGCTGGATGCTGCGCGGATCGATGCGCACCGGGTCGGCGATCAACAGGAAGCGGCCCGTGCCGCCGCGCAGTCGCGGCGGCCATCGGAAACCTGTGCGGCGATCCTCGCCGGAAACATCCTGCCAGCAGCCCGTGTCCCAGCATTCCTGCGGTTCATGAACGTCGGTTTCGCCGAAGCCCGCGCGAAACAGAACCCGCGGCTGTGGATCAGTGGCGACAGCGTGAGGGCACCACCACAGTGCCAGCGCCAGCAACGGAACGATCCGTATCGAAATCATTTTTCCAATCCTAGCGCTTGTGCGGGGTGAAAATACTGCCTCGTTAATGCAGGAATTCACCTACGAAACTTGCGCTGATCGGACTAGCGCATCTTCGTCCCGCGTCGCAATTGCGCATTCACGTTGAAGCCAAGCTGCAACAACGATGCGGCCACGCTTAACCGGCCGGGGAGTTGTTCATGAAGATCAGCGTTGTTGGTTTGGGATATGTAGGAGCAGTGGCTGCCGGTTGTCTGGCCAGGAATGGGCACGACGTGGTCGGTGCGGACGTCGATGCGCGCAAAGTGGAATTGATCAACCAGGGCCGATCGCCGATCGTGGAGCCATTGATCGGCGACATCCTGCGCACGCAGGTGGCTTCGGGGCATCTTGCCGCAACCACCGACGTGGCTTCCGCAGTGCGTCAGGCCGACATAGTCATGATCTGCGTGGGTACGCCCAGTAATGCGCACGGCTCGATCGAACTGCAATATCTGCGCCGTGTCTGCGAGGAGATCGGCACGGCGCTGCGCGATCATCCCGGCGCCCCGATCATCGTCGTGCGCAGCACCGTGCTGCCAGGAACGACGCGCGAGCACGCCATCCCTCTGCTGGAAAGCGCCTCCGGGCTGCACGCCGGCTCGGACTTCGGTGTGTGCTTCAATCCGGAGTTCCTGCGCGAAGGCAGCGCCGTCAACGACTTCTATGATCCTCCGAAGACGGTGATCGGCGAATTCAACCGGGCCAGCGGCGACGTGTTGGCGTCCATCTATGCTGGCCTGCCTGGTCCGCTGGTGCGCACCGACCTGGAAACCGCGGAGATGGTCAAGTACACGGACAATGCCTGGCATGCGCTGAAGATCGGCTTTGCCAATGAGATCGGCAACATCGGCAAGGCCTTTGGCGTGGATGCGCATCAGGTGATGGACATCTTCTGCAAGGACCGCAAGCTGAACATCGCGCCCACCTATCTGAAGCCGGGGTTTGCCTTCGGCGGCTACTGCCTGCCGAAAGACCTGCGTGCGCTGATGAGCGCCGCGCGCAAGATGGAAGTCACTACGCCGATCCTGGCGTCGGTGCTGCCCAGCAACGAACTGCAGCTGGAACGCGGCATCAACGCCGTGGTGGCCGCGGGGCGCCGCAAGGTCGGCATCCTTGGCATCAGCTTCAAGGCCGGCACTGACGATCTGCGTGAGAGCCCGCTGGTGGAACTCACCGAGCGGCTGCTGGGCAAGGGGTTCGACATCAAGGTCTATGACCGCAATGTCAACCTGGCAAAGGTCAACGGCGCCAACCGCACCTACATCCTGGAGCGCATTCCGCACTTGTCGCGACTGATGGTGGAAAGCATGGAGGAACTGCTGGACCACGCCGAGACCGTGGTCGTCGGCAATGCGGACGAGGAGTTCATCGATCTGCCGCGCTTCGCCTCTGAAGGGCAGGTGGTGGTGGACCTGTGCCGGATCAGCAAGGGGCGCAGCGTGGTCGGCGTGTACGAGGGGCTATGCTGGTAGGTCGCCGCCGCCTGGATTCCATCCACGGCGGCACGCTGCGCAGCGTGCTGATACTGGTGGAGAACCTCCCGGTGCCCTTCGACCGGCGCGTGTGGCAGGAAGCATGCGCGTTGCGCGACGCCGGCTATGTGGTATCGGTGATCTGCCCCACTGGCAAGGGATATGAGAGTCGCTTCGAGAATCTCGAAGGCGTCCACGTTTATCGCTACAAGCTGCCGATGGAGGCCGCAGGCGCCAAGGGCTATCTCATCGAGTACGGGGTGGCGCTGGCGAAAACCTTCATGTTGTGCTGCCGCGTGTGGTGGGAACGGGGCCTGGATGTCATCCACGCCTGCAATCCGCCTGACCTGCTGTTCCTGATCGGCGCCTTCTTCAAGTTGTTCGGCAAGAAGTTCGTCTTCGACCATCACGACCTCAGTCCTGAATTGTATGAGGCGAAGTTCGGCAAGAGGGGGTTCTTCCACCGCCTGCTGCTGGCCATGGAGCGCTGGACCTTCCGCACGGCAGATGTCTCGATCGCCACCAACGAGTCGTATCGGCAGATTGCCATCGACCGTGGGCGCATGCCTCCGGAGCGGGTGTTCATAGTGCGCAGCGGGCCGAGCCTCGAACGGCTGCAGATCTCGCCACCCGAGCGGGAGCTGAAGTGCGGCCGGAGGTTTCTGGTCGGTTACGTCGGGGTCATGGGGCAGCAGGAAGGCATTGATGACCTGCTGCAGGCCGTACGGCACATCGTCCACGACATGGGGCGCACCGACATCCATTTTGGGCTGGTGGGCGGGGGTACATCACTGGCGCAACTGCGTGAACTGGCGGGGCAGCTGGGTGTTTCTGCGTACGTGACCTTCACCGGGCGTGTGCCCGACGAAGAAATGCTGGCCATGCTGAACACGGCCGAGGTGTGCGTGAATCCGGACAAGCCCGGTCCAATGAACGACTTGTCCACCATGAACAAGATCATGGAGTACATGGCGCTTGGCAAACCCATCGTGCAGTTCGATCTGAAGGAAGGGCGCTTTTCGGCCCAGCACGCGTCGCTCTATGCGCGCTGCGGCGACATACGCGACTTCGCCCGGAAAATCGTGGAACTCCTGGACGACCCGGCACGCCGCGAAATGATGGGGCGGTTCGGCCGTCAGCGGGTGCTGGCGCAATTGCAGTGGCGTACGCAGGTGCCACAACTCCTCGAAGCCTACGCCGTACTGTGGCCGCTGCCCGTTCCTGCCCCGCACCCCGTGGATGAATCCGTTCCCGAGGATGTCCCCTCATTGGCCGCCCGGCGGCGCGCCTAGCAGATGAACTCGATTACCGATCCAGCCGGGGGACTGCATCTACCGGCTACTGCGGGGAGATTCCGCGACCTGCGCACTGAGGCGCTGGCGGATCTCATACTCGGCAGCACCAGCAGGCCGATCCGTCGTCTGCTGGTAGTGGGCTGCGGATCCGGGAAAGAGGCCGCCGTGCTGGCCGAGGTCTTGGAAGCCGAAACCACCGGTATCGACATCGTGGAGAAGTTCGATCCGGAGGCAGCGATGGTGGTGCGTCTGCTCTATGGCGACGCGACCCGGCTGGATTTTGCGGATGGCAGCTTCGACTGTGTTTATTCTTATCATGCCCTGGAACATATTCCGCAGCACGTCCGGGCACTGCAGGAGATGCGTCGCGTGCTGGCGGACGACGGAGTGTTGTGCATCGGCACACCGAACCGGTCGCGGCTGTTTGCCTATCTGGGCAGCCGCGGCGCATCGTTTCGCGAAAAGCTGCGCTGGAACATGATCGACTGGAAGGCCAGGTTGCGCGGCCGGTTTCGCAATGAATACGGCGCGCACGCCGGATTCTCCTCTGGCGAGCTGAAGCGCGAATTGCAGAACGTGTTCGGAAACGCCAGGGAAATCACGCTCCCGTACTACCTGCGTGTATATCGCAGGCACCTCGGAATGTGCAGGCTGCTGGATTCCTCTGGACTGGGCCAGATCCTGTTTCCCTGTGTTTATTTTCTCGGCCGGAAAGAGCGCGCTGGGCACGATCCCGCTTTGGGCAAACCGCGGCTCGAAGCCCGCGTCAGCACTGGATCACTGTAAGCAAGGTTGCTGGACCGCCAAGCCGCGCGCGCCATGCCAGCGTTGGTGCTGGCACCCGCACATCGAAGTGCCGTGATATCCAACCGAGCGGGGGATTCGTTTGCCCGCAGCACACCTGCGTCTGGGCGCCGGCGATATCCGGCAGCCGGATGCGCAGCGCAAGCTCTTCCAGTTCGAGCAGATACCCTTCAGGCTGACGCTGCAGGCGGCTGGCCTCGTTGCAGTGCAAATGCAGTTCCACGTCATGCGTGCCTGCCATTTCGAGCCGATCTTCTATCATGATGCAGCGCTGGCGCTTATCCAGCGTGATCCGGCGCGAGTGGGTCACCGGATCCGACAGGCGCCGGTATCCGTCATGCATGCCTTCGAAGACATCTGTTTCGGGCGAGCAGTGCAAGTCGATCAGACGGGCCGCCGCCTTGTGCAGCCACATGAACGTGCCGCCGGACTCGGACTGGTCCTGGCCATCGATGCGTACGGTGTTGTGCGCGGAAGTGCCGCGAAAATACCCACGCCACGGACTGTCCGTGCGGTAGGTGTAGGTGCCTGGATCCACGAAGACCTCGCGCCCGCCGACGGATAGCGTGAAGCTCAGAGCATCGGCGTGGCCGTGCGCGGCGATGCCGCCGTAACCCAGCGGGCCTGCATCCGCGACAAGGCGGATCTCGGAGGCTGTTCCGAAATCGCAGCCGAGTATGTGATAGCCGCCATCCGGGAACGACTGTCGCACGGGCCGGGCGCCTTGCGCGGTCGCCATGTCGAAGTGCGCGGCCGCATCGCCCAGCAGCCAGCGTGTCTTGTCGTCCAGATGGCCGGCCTTGCTGGCCAGGTCGGCGCGACCGAACAGTATTGCCCCAGTTGCCAGCAGGGAGCGATTGGGGCAGAAACCGGGCTCCTGCGACAGCTGTACAACGGTTCCGTCATCGGCATCGCCGAACATCGGCACGTGGCCGCGTGCATCCATGATGGACGCCAGGAAATCGAGCATGGCTTCGAAGCGTGCACCGAATGACTGCGGAAAGCGGACGTCGTTCGCGCGCCCGGAAAGCCAGGCTGTCAGCAGCAGGTCGAGCACGAACTGCTGGTAGCCCGTGGTTTGCTCGAGGTTGACGCCGTCTGGGGAATTCTGCAGCAGCATTTCACGCGACAGGATGGCCAGCGTGTCGTCCCGCCAGCGCGATGACTCCGGCCAGTAAGGCCAGGTGTTGGCCGCGACGAACAAGCCGGCCGCTTCGCCGATCAGATGATTGTTGGCCGAGGTATAGCCCGACAGGAACCCGCGGATGAAGGTGGCGTGCTGATAGACCGACCTCAGCCACTGCTCGCGCAGCGCCGCGCCTTGAGCGCCAGCAAACAGGCTGGATTGCGCGCCACCCAGCAGCTGCCAGGCCACTGACCAGTTGATCAGGCGTATCCCCGCCTCCAGTGCACTGGACCAATTGGCGCCCAGTGGATAGGGGCAGGCGGCGAACCAGCTGCGCAAATGCTCGCCCAGCGTCTGGGAGTATTTCGGATCACCACTCAGTGCATAGGCCTGTGCAAGGGTTACCAGGTGCAGATGCCGGTTGGGTTCCCACAGGTATTTGATATCCCCCACCAGTCGCGTATTGCGGTAGTCCAGCAGTTTGCCGAAATCAAGAGGAGCTTCGATGGACGTCCGGGGGTCCCGATTCCATTGAGGGGGCGAACCCACCTCGACGCCGTGCAATGCGAAGATATTCAGCCTGCCAGCGGCAATGGCATCCGCGGCGGCCCGATAACGCTGGCTGTCAAAGTGTGTGCAGGCCTGAATCCAGGGCGTCGCGGTGCGCGACAGGTCGGGCGCCGGGACGCTTCGCGGAGGAAGCAGCCGCTCGACATGAGCGCCAATCAGCCTGCCGAGGCGGAACGGCAGCTCTGGTAGCGGCATGCAGCGCAGTCGATTCAAGTACCAGCGCAGCCTGCGCCGTGG
>DATNCK010000342.1:0-3008 GCA_035571575.1 Steroidobacteraceae bacterium
GCCATGGCGGGGGTTGTGGCGAGCGATCGGCTTCTCATTGGAAGAGGGTTCCCTGTTGACCTGGACTGCCTGCATATTATGCACATCAAAATACAAATGCAAATCATTCGCAATTGCATTCAATAACAGGATTTATTACCATCCAGTACATGAATGGACTCCGTCACCAGGCTGATCGACGTGCGTCCCGAGCCGTTGCGCTGGTGGCCATCGTCGGCGTCCACGCACTGGCAGTGGCTCTCGGTCTGATGATCAAGGCGCCACGCGCTGACGAGCCCGTGCAGGCTGATCCCATCGTCGTCACGCTGACGGCCGCGCAGCAGCGACCGGTAGCAGAGCTCCCCGCTTCCAAGGTGGTGCTGGAGCAGGTAACGCCCCAACCTGTTACGCCGGTGGTACAGATCACGCTGCCCGCGGAACCGGCGCCAAACAGCATCACGCTGGCCGCCAGCCCCGCGCCGCAACCCGCAGCCGATGTCGAGGCCGGCGACGACCCGGTGGCCGTCGCAAATGCCGATTATCTGCGGCTGCCCACGGTGGTCTATCCGCCCGCGGCCAGGCGCGCGCGCGCGCAGGGTCTGGTGCACGTTCGTGCAGTCGTAGCTGTTGATGGTCGCGCCAGTGAGGTATCGGTGGCGCGCTCCAGTGGTTTCGATCTACTGGACCGCGCGGCCTGCGATGCCGTGCGGTCCGCCCTGTTCAAGCCTTACCGCCGCAACAATGTGGCGCGCGCCATGGTCGTGATCGTGCCCATCGATTTCAATCTGAAACCGGCTGCTGGGCCGGGGCGGGACCGCGGCAACGGCGAAGATTCACAGCTCGATGTCGGTGGCGAGCACCATCACCCCGTGCGTGGGCATGCGGAAGAACTCGGCGGCCTGAGCGCTGCGTCGCTGCATGTAGGCGAATAGCCGGAATCGCAGATCCTGGATCGGGCCGCTGCGCGGACGCGCGCGCACCAGGTGCCAGCCGAGGAAGAAAGACATGTCGCGATCGATTTCCTTGCAGCCGCGCTGCCGCGCGCTGCGCAGGGCTTCCATCACATCCGGCGTTTCCATGAAGCCGAAGCGCGCGCGCACGGCATGCACATTGGGCTGCAGTGTTTCCACCCAGGCGCGCGGACCGTCATAGCGTGGCGTGCGTGTGATCTCCAGATTCAGCATCACGATCTGCTCGTGGCAGACGCGGTTGTGTTCCAGGTTGCGCAGCAATGCCGTGGGCACGTAGCCGGCGTTGCTGACCAGGAACACGGCTGTGCCAGGTACGCGGGCGGCGCCCTCCAGCAGCTTCGGCAGATCATCCAGTTTGACCGCGCGCCGTGCCAGCTCGGCGCGCAGCGTGGTGCGACCGTCGCGCCAGGTGGTGAACACGAAGTACATGGCGGCGGCGATGGTCAGCGGCACCCAGCCGCCATGCGGAATCTTCGTGGCGTTGCCGGCCACGAAGGCCAGATCGACCAGCAGGAAGGCGCCGAATACCAGAATGACCAGCCACAATTGCCAGCGCCAGCGCGTGGTCGCCACCACAGCTCCGAGCGCCGTGGTGAGCAGCATGGTGCCCACTACCGAGGCGCCATACGCGCCCGCCAGTGCGGTCGAAGAGCCGAAAGACAGCACCAGTATCAGCACAGCGCACATCATGAAGATGTTCACGGCGGGCACATAGATCTGACTGCGCGCATGCGCCGAGGTCTGCAGGATCATCAGGCGTGGCAGCAGATCGAGCTGCACGGCCTGGCGTGCCACCGAAAAGGCCCCGGATATCGTTGCCTGCGAGGCGATGACGGTTGCCATGGTGGCCAGCACGATCAGCAGTGGCAGTGCACCGCCAGGCAGCAGAGCGAAGAAAGGCTGTTCCACCGGCTGAGTCGCGGTGAGCAGCAGGGCGCCCTGGCCGAAATAGTTGAGCAGCAGCGCCGGCCACACCAGCGCAAACCAGGCCAGGCGCACGGGCTTGCGACCGAAGTGCCCCATGTCCGCGTACAACGCCTCGCCGCCGGTTACGGCGAGAAACACGGAACCCAGGATGGTCAATGTCAGGACTGGATGCCGGCCGACCAGCGCCACGCCGTACATGGGGTTCACGGCGCTGAGTACCTGAGGCGCGGCCGCGATGGCGTGCGCGCCCAACAATCCGATCACTACGAACCATACCAGCATGATGGGGCCGAACAGCGCGCCCACACGTTCGGTGCCGCGACGCTGGATGGCGAACAGTCCGATGATGATGCCGATGGTGGCGGGTAGCACGACCTGGTGCATTTTCGGGCCAAGCAGTTCGAGGCCCTCGGCGGCGCTGAGCACGGAGATGGCGGGGGTGATCAGCGCATCGCAGAAGAACAGCGCGGTGCCCAGCACACCGATGGCGACCACCCGCTTGGCCCAGGGGCCGGCCTGCCCGAGTTTCTGCTGGATCAGCGCCACCAATGAAAGAATGCCGCCCTCGCCGGCATTGTCCGCACGCAGCAGCAGCACGATGTATTTGAGCGTGACCAGCGTCAGCAGGCTCCAGAAGATCAGCGACAGCACGCCGAGGATTTCAGGCGCCGAGCCGGCGCGGCCACCTGCCGCCGCGAGGGATTCCTTGAACGCGTAGAGTGGGCTGGTGCCGATATCGCCGTAGACGATACCCAAGGCTCCGACTACGGTCGGAGCGAGACGCTGTTTGTCTTGCAAATGGCCCTCTACGCGTCGTCGCAGGGGAGCGCCGGCCCGTTGCCGGCACTGCGATGACGCAGGGCTATTATAGCGTCAACCGCCCTCAGTAGCCGCGCGCCAAGTCCACGACATTCAACAACTTATCGCCGGCCACGTAGCGGCGCAGGTTTTCCACCGCAACCGTCCACCGGGCCTCCCCGGGCAGGTCGGAGCGCGCCGAAATGTGCGGTGTGAACAGGATGCGTGGGGATTTCCACAGCGGATGGTTGGGAGGCAGCGGCTCGGGATCGACCACGTCCAGACCGGCCCCGGCCAGGCGGCCCTCGTTGAGCGCCGCTGTCAGCGCATCGG
>DATNCK010000343.1:0-3720 GCA_035571575.1 Steroidobacteraceae bacterium
GTGGCAGGGCCATTTCGATCGCGACATGTTCAAGTCGTTCATCCGCTGCATCGGCATCTATCCCACCGGCTCGCTGGTGCGCCTGGAGTCAGGCCGGCTCGCTGTAGTAGTCGAGCAGAACCAGCACAAGATCACCGCTCCGCGTGTGAAGGTGTTCTTCTCGACCAAGAACAATACGCAGCTGAAGCCGCAGCTGCTCGACCTTGCGCAATCCGGCGTAACCGACAAGATCGTGGGCCGCGAGGCGCGTGAGGCCTGGCCGTTCCAGCACATCGAGGAACTCTGGCGGGACGAGAAAGGCTAAAGAAAGCTTAATTGCCACTCCATGCAGTCTGTCTGCCACAGCGGGATACTTCAGACCGCGCGATTACTGGAGTAGATGCATGCGTTCACTGGCCCTTGTGCTGGTAGCCGCCACTCTGTCGCTGAGTTTGCAGCCCACGTTGGCCACGACTTCACAGCAGGACAAGACCGAAGCCTGCAATGCCAATGCCGCTCAGAAGCAACTGCGGGGCGAAGCCCGCAAGCTCTACATGAAAGGCTGTGTAGGCGCCAGGAAAGAAGCGGCGACGCAACAGGCAAAGGCGAAGCAGTGCAGCGCCGATGCCACAACGCAGAGAATCAAGGGCGACGCGCGCAGGAATTTCATCAAGCAGTGCCTGGGCGGACACAACGCCGCCGCATGATCATGCCGATGGTCTAGAGTAGCGCCCTGGATCCGGGGTTATGGGGGGCTGCCATGGTCAAACGCGGCTGGTTGAGCACTGCATGGCTCATTGCCTGCTCCATCCCTGCGGCAGCGCTTGCCGCCAACGGCACACGAGCCGGCAAGCTGGAAATCGACCCGCCCACGCTCATGGCGCTGGGATTCGCCTGGAACATCGACGGCGATGACAATCGCAATGCGCGCGTACAGGTGGAGTATCGCGCCGCGAATGAAGGCGCGTGGCGCCGCGGGCTCGATCTGCTTCGCATCCAGCGCGAAGAGATGTTCCTGCGCGGCGCGTACGACCTCACCCTGCCCAACCAGTTTGCCGGCAGCCTGTTCGACCTCAAGGAAAATACGCCATACGAGGTCCGGCTGACGCTCACCGATCCGGATGGAGTGAGCGGCCAGGCTGTGCAGACCCTGAGCGTCCGCACGCGCGCCGAACCGAAACCCGCCAGCGATGGCCGTGTGTTTCATGTCTATCCGCCCGGTTTCAAGGGACCTACGGAGCAGCCGGCGTTTTTCGGACTCCTGCAGGCGTACTACATCGCGGCTCTGGGCGGTGACTGGAGCCGGGCCTCCCCGCCGCGTGTGCGTCCCGGCGACATCATCAAGGTTCATGCCGGCGTGTACCTCAGCAGGCACGATCACTACTCGCATGAGATCAATTCAGGCTTCACCACCTGCTGCGGCACTCCCTGGGACGGCACCTACTATCTGGCGCAGAAAGGCACTGCGCAGAAGCCCATTGCGATCGTTGCGGCCGGCGATGGCGAGGTGATCTTCGACGGCGACGGCAACACGGTGCTCTTCAACCTCATGGGCAGCCAGTACCACTACTTCGAAGGCATCACCTTCCGCAATACGGGCATAGCCATCGAAGCGGGCATGAAGGACATCGCCGGCTCGGTGGGGCTCACGGTGAAGCGTTCGAAGTTCACGGACATCGGCACGGCCGTGCACTCTGACTGGTCGGGTTCGCGCAACTTCTACATTGCCGACAACGACATGCTGGGCCGCGAGCGGCTCGATTCGGTGTTCACCTGGTATGGCATCGCGCCCTGGGTGAATCGACCGGATTTCGCCGAGCGCGGCCGCATGCGCTCGTTCTACGCGGTTTCCATCTATGGCGGCGGCCATGTGATGGCGTACAACCGCGTGCGCGGGTTTCATGACGGGCTCGACCACGCCACCTATGGCGCACCCGATGGCTGGCCAAACACACCGTCCGACCGCCTCCCCGCCAGCATTGATATCTACAACAACGATGTTGATGTCATGCACGACAACTGCTTCGAAACCGACGGCTCCGTGCGCAATACACGCGTACTGCGCAACCGCTGCTTCAATGCCGTGCTGGGCGCGATGAGCCCGCAGCCGGTATTCGGCGGACCGGTGTATTTCATCCGCAACGTGGTCTACAACGCCTGGTGGGGGCCGGTGAAAATCCACGGCGAGTCCTCGGGCATCTACTACCTGAACAACACCTATGTGGGTGAGTTCAAACAGCTGCAGCCCGCCTCGAACATGCACCTGGCGAATAATCTCATCCTGGGCCAGGGCACACAGCCGCGCGTGTTTGCGCTGGACACCTTCACCAACTACAGCAGCTCGGATTACAACGGCTTCCGGCCCAATCCCGGCGCGGCGCAGTCCTTTGCCTGGAACTCGCCGCCCTTCGAGCAGGTTCGCAATTTCTACCCCGAACGCCGGGCCGACGGACTCACCGGCCAGACTGCGCCACTGGTACAGCGCAATTTTGCGACTCTCACCGAATACGCCAAGGCCACCGGACAGGACAGGCACAGCCGGTTGGTGGAATACGATGTGTTCGTCAATGCGTCGCAGCCAGACTTCACCGACCCCACGCATGTGGTGGCAGTGGATACTGTGGACCTGCGACTGCGGCCGGGCTCGGTCGCCATCGACGCCGGCACCGAACTGCCGAATATCACCGATGGCTTCCAGGGCCGCGCGCCGGATCTGGGCGCCTACGAGTCCGGTATTCCCCTGCCCCATTACGGCCCCCGGACGCCCAAGGACTGAACGCACTATTCGACGGGCTCGTCTCCGGCGGGCGCTTCAGGCACCATTCATTCACTCCCGACATTGGGATTACAGGAGAGATTGTCATGAGGACACTATCAAGCTGGCGCGCAGCAGCGGTCGCAGTGCTGGCGGTTGCCGTGGTCAATTTCGGCTTCGCCAGCGTGGCACAGGCCGGCATCGTGGGTACCAGCGCCATAGTCCGGATGGACCGCGACGCGGACCTGGCCTCCATCCGCACGCAGCTCGACCGGGCGGATGTGCGGGCGCAGATGGAAAAGATGGGCGTGGACGCAGGCAGCGTCGATCAGCGCCTGGCCACCTTGAGCGACGGCGAACTGCATGATCTGGCCAAGCAGATGCAGAGCGCGCCAGCGGGCGGCGACGTGCTGGTGCTCATCGGCGCCGTGTTCGTCGTGCTGATCATTCTCGAGCTCGTCGGCGTCATCGATATCTTCAAGAAGGCTCGGTGATCTCGCCACGTCAGGCGGCCGGCACGATGCTGGCCGCCTGCGTGCTGCTGCTGGGCGGCTGCGTCACGCGCGGACCGCTGCTCGAATCCTCGACACGTGTGGTCGAGCTCGATGACACGCCGTTTTTTCCCCAGGCCAAGCATGAATGCGGGCCTGCCGCACTCGCGACAGTGCTGGCAGCCTCTGCCGTGCCCGTCACACCGCAGGAGCTGGAATCGCGCGTCTACCTGCCCGGGCGCCGCGGCAGCCTGCAGGTGGAAATGCAGGCAGCGCCTCGCGCCTATGGCCGGCTCAGCTACCGCGTCGAGTCCGAACTCGCCGCGATCACTGCCGAGCTCGATGCACATCGTCCCGTGCTGGTGCTGCACAACTACGGCCTGCCTTTCTGGCCGCGCTGGCACTACGCAGTGGTAGTGGGTTACGACGGGCCGCGTGACAGGATCATCCTGCGATCTGGCCGCGTGCGCCGCCAGCAACTTTCGACGTCGAACT
>DATNCK010000344.1:0-2831 GCA_035571575.1 Steroidobacteraceae bacterium
GGCGCACGTGGACCTCGGCTTTCACGCCCAGGTGATGGCCGAATCGCTGGCCCGCATCGCGGCGGCGTAGCGGTGAATTTCTCACAGCAAACGCCCGTCATATTCCCCGCCGGCGCGTTGCGCATCTTCCTATGCTCGGAAGCACTAGAACGCTCGGGAGACAAAGATGAAGGTGCTTGCCAACAGGGAGGTTTCCAGCGGGGTATCGCTGATGGACGGCGATACCCCGCTCGGTTCCGTCCTGATGCTATTGATGGATGAGCTGGCGCATGGCGTCGTAGTCACGACGGTGGAGGGCCGGCTGCTTCACGCCAACCTGGCAGCGCGCCGTGAACTGGGGCGCCAACGGGTACTGGGGCTGCGCCACCGCGTGCTGCACGCGTTTACGCCAGCCGGCAGCAAGAGCCTGAAGGCAGCGCTGGCCAAGGCGGCCGAGGGCAAACGCAGCCTGATCGGGCTGAGCCCCGCCGAAGGTGCCGTGGTGACAGTGGCCGTGCTCCCGCTGAAAGGCGAGGAGCGCGACCGGCTGCCCAATGCGGCGCTGCTGTTTGCGCGGGAGTCGGTGTGCGAAGCACTCATGCTGTGCTTCTTCGCCCGCAGCCACGCGCTCACGGCCACCGAGGAACACGTGCTGGGCATTCTGTGCCAGGGTTTTTCCGCGCCGCAGATCGCTGCGCAGATGGATGTAGCGGTGTCGACGATCCGCAGCCACGTGCGCAGCCTTTGCGCCAAGACGCGTTCCAGCGGCGTGCGCCAACTGGTCAACCGGGTCGCCGTGCTGCCCCCGGTAGCGCCACCGTTCTGGTCCCAGGCAATGCACTAGGCTTGTTCACAGCCCCGCTCTCGGGGGAACGGAATCCGCCGCCACGTCGGCCTCCCATGCTAGAGTGCGCATGGGGGGGGCGTATGCAATGAACATACATGGCTTTTCGGCAGAGCAGGAGAAGCTGATCGCGGCTTTGAACCCGGCTTTGCGACCGCTGGCGCTCAAAGGCGCCATCCGCAGCTATCGCAAGAACAGCGTCATCATCAATGAGGGCGAGGTGGGCGATTCGCTCTTCGTGCTGCTGCAGGGCAGGGTGAAGGTCTATTCGACCGATACGGACGGTCACGAAATCACGTTCAACGTCGTCGAACAAGGCGACTACTTCGCCGAGATGTGGCTGGACGGAGGCCCGCGCTCGGCCTCCGTCATGACCCTGGAGCCCAGCGTCTGTTCGATCGTCAGTCGCGTGGCGTTGCGCGAGCACCTGGCTGAGGAGCCCGAGTTCGCGCTGGACCTGATCTCCCAAGTGATCCGCCGTGCCCGGGCAGCGACGGAGACCGCCCGCAACATGGCCCTGCTGGACGTATACGGGCGCGTGGTCGTCACTTTGGAGGGCCAGCGCGGCGCCGCCCGCCCCGACGCTCCGATTGAGCTGACCCAGATCACCCACCAGAACATCGCAAACCGCGTTGGCGCGTCGCGCGAGATGGTCAGCCGCCTGCTCAAGGACCTGGAAAAGGGCGGCTATATCGAACTGGGCGTCAAGCGCATCACACTGCTGAAGAAGCTGCCGGCACGCTGGTAGCGGTACGCTCGGTGCAGGCGGGGAGGGGGAGAATGACGAACCGCTACGGCTGTGTCTGCTGCGCGTTGCCAAGGAATCTGCTCAAGCACCTGGCGCGCCAGTCCACTGGCGTGGATCGCGAATTGCTCGAAGCCCAGGTCGAACATTCGTCCATGCTGCGCGCGCAACGCGCCGTCCAAAGCAAGCGACCGCCTGCTGCCGCAAAATTGGGCAAGCAGCCCCTGCACCGGCAGGTCTTCGACGCGCAGGGCAGCACTTTGCTGCCGGGCAAGCTGCTACGGGACGAGGACGATCCCCCGGCGCACGACAGCCAGGCCAACGATGCCTATGAAAACGTCGGCATTGCGTTGCAGTTCTACAAGAGCGTGCTGGGCCGCGAATCGGTGGATGGCCACGGGATGCGCATCGACACGTCAGTGCATTACGGCAATCGCTTTGCCAACGCCATGTGGACCGGCAAGCAGATGATCGTGGGCGACGGCGATGGCCAGCACGTGAAGGGGCTGGCGCGGTCGCTGGGCATCATCGCCCATGAGTTCTCGCATGGCATCACGCAGCACCTGGTCAAGGGGGGCCTGGGCGTCGTCCAGCGGCCGAACCAGCCGCCGACGCTCAAAGGCGAGGCCGGCGCACTGAACGAGTCCTTCTCGGACGTGTTCGGCAGCATGATCAAGCAGTGGCACGCCAAACAGGACGTGCGTCACGCAGACTGGTTGCTGGGTGAGGACATCCTGGCAGCGCATGCCGGAAAGGCCGTCCGGTCCCTGCAGGATCCGGGCAACACCAGCTTGACGTGGCCCGATGACGACCAGATCAAGGACTTCAGCCGCTACCGGCCAACCGACGAGGCCCACAGGGCCTCGGGCATCGCCAACCACGCCTTCTATCTGGCGGCAACCCGACTCGGCGGCAATTCATGGGAAAAGCTCGGTGCGATCTGGTTCAAGGCGTACGATCGCTTGCGCCCCCGTGCCACGTTCCTGGATGCCGCCCACGCCACCCTGGACGTTGCAGCCACGCTACATGGCAAAAAAGCCACATCGCACGAAGCCGTCAAGGCCGCATGGAAGCAGGTGAAAGTCCTAGCCTGAAATCCCGGCAGCGCACCATCCGCGTACCATCGCGGAATGGAATGCCAGGCCTGTCACACGGCAAACTCCGAAAGCAACCGCTTCTGTGAGAACTGCGGCGGCGCACTGTCTTTCAAGTGCGCAGCGTGTGGGTTTATCTGCATGCCCCAGGCCAAATTCTGTGGTGGCT
>DATNCK010000345.1:0-7612 GCA_035571575.1 Steroidobacteraceae bacterium
CGGACTGTCCACGCTGACCGCCGAGATGATCCCCAACGAAGCGTTCTGGCAGGTGGAATCCGACATCCTGATTCCCGCGGCGCTCGAAGGGCAGATCACGGCCGAGCGTGCCCGCACGCTCAATACCGGCTTCGTCATCGAAGGCGCCAACGGTCCCACCATGCCCGAAGCGGATGAAATCCTCGAGCAGCGCGGCGTTCTCGTCGTGCCTGATGTGATCGCCAACGCCGGTGGCGTGACGGTTTCATACTTCGAATGGGTGCAGGACTTCAACTCCTTCTTCTGGACCGAGGAGGAAATCGAACGGCGGATGGAAGGCATCCTGCTGCCGGCCTTCCGCAATATCTGGGACCTGCACATCGAACAGAAAGTGACGCTGCGTACTGCAGCTTTCATCATCGCCTGCCGTCGTGTGCTGCAGGCGCGCGCACTGCGCGGGCTGTATCCTTGAGATTCCAGCAGCGGGATGCACCCTGCCGCACCCGCCGAGAACCTTGAGGTAGGATTGGCCCGTCCGCCGCCAGCTGCGAAGAGGTCATGAGGAAGTTCACGGGTTTGCGGTCTCTCGTCGTCACCGTCGCGATGGCCTTGCCGGCCGGCGCGGCCGAGCAGGCCTGGGTGACGCGCAGCAATCAGAATGCGCAGCTGCTGCTGCAGCTGGAGGCGAAGTACTCGCCGGAAAGCGCCAGCAGCATCGGCATCGATGGCTACGACGAGGCGATCAGCGACTATTCGCGCGACGAATACGAACCCCGTCGCCGCGACACCGAAAAGATCATCGCCGAATACCGCAAGCGCACGGCAGCAGAGAGAGATGCCAAAGTCCTGCAGGATCTGCAGATCCTGATCAAGGCGGCACAGGATGAACTTTCAGCCGCGAAGGTGAACCGCAAGTATTTCTTCCCGTTCATCGATCTCACCGGGTCGATCTTCGGCGTAGTGCAGCAGACCATCGATCCGCGCATTCCACCGGAGCGACAGCGCACGCTGCTCGCGCGACTCGACAAGTACACGGGCACCACCAAGGGATTTCGCCCCGTGAGTGAGCTGGCGAAGGAGCGCACGCTGGAGCGCATCAAGGCCGATGGCAAGCTGATCGGGCCCTACGTCGGGGAGATCGACAAGGTAATCACCGACGGGCCGGTGATGCTGGCTGGCATCAAGGACTTGCTGGCGAAGAGCCAGTTGCTGGGCTGGGAAAGCCGCTTCGCGTTGCTGGAGAAGCAGCTCACCGGCTACAACCTCTGGCTCAAGACCGAGATCCTGCCGAAGGCGCGGGCCGATCACCGGCTGCCGCCCGAGGTATACGCCGACAACCTGCACCAGTACGGCGTGGACATCAGCCCCGAAGAACTCGTCGCCCGCGCGCTGACTTCCTTTGCGGAAATCCGCACGCAGATGATGATCACCGCGGCGCAGCTGGCGAAGGAACGTGGCCTGCCGGACAACGACTATCACGCTGTCATACGCAAGCTGAAGGAGCAGCAGGTGCCGGCGGACCAGGTGATGCCCCTGTACAAGTCGCGGCTGGCCGAGATCGAGGCCATCGTGCGCGCGCAGCACATCGTCTCGCTGCCCGGGCGTGCAGCTTCCATTCGTCTCGCCACTCCGGCGGAGAATGCGCAGCAGCCCGCGCCGCATATGGATCCGCCGCGAATGCTCGGCAATACCGGCGAATACGGCGAATTCGTGCTGACCACCGGCATGTCGCCGGATGCCGGCGGCAAGGCGCTGGCCTTCGACGACTTCTCACATCAGGCGGTCACCTGGACGCTCACGGCGCACGAGGCGAGACCGGGCCACGAACTGCAGTTTGCGAAGATGATCGAGAACGGCGTCTCCACCGCGCGCGTGGTCTTTGCCTTCAACAGCGTCAACGTGGAAGGCTGGGGACTCTATGCCGAGGCCGAGATGCAGCCCTACGAGCCGCTGGACGGCCAGCTGTTCACGCTGCAGATGCGTGCACATCGCGCGGCCCGTGCCTTCCTCGATCCCATGGTGAATCTCGGCCAGATCACGCCGGACCAGGTGAAGGACTTCCTGATGAAGGAAGTGGGGTATTCAGAAGGCATGGCCACGCAGGAAATGCAGCGCTATGTGTTCCGCGCGCCAGGACAGGCCACTTCGTATTTTTATGGCTACCAGCGGCTGATGGAAACCCGCCAGGCGGCGCAGCTCGCGCTGCGGGACAAGTTCGACCGCATGGCCTTCAACGACTTCGTGCTGAACCAGGGACTGCTGCCGCCCGCCGTGCTGCGCAAGGCGGTGATGGAGGAGTTCGTCCAGGCACCAGCGTCTCGCTGACCTCGCCCTTCAGCCCGCAGGCGAGGTGGGGGCGCGCCAGGCGCGCTCGAAGGGCAGTCGCCAGGCATTGGGTGCGATGAGCTGGTGGATGGAATTCGGCCCCCAGGAACCGGGCGCATAAGTGCGTACTGGCGGCGGCGATTCCAGCAGCGGCACCGACACCTCCCACAGTCTTTCGATTCCCTCGGCCGTGGTGAACAGTGTGTGGTCGCCACGCATGGCGTCGAGGATCAACCGCTCGTAGGCCTCGAGCACTTCACCAACCATGTTCGTGTCGTTCATGGCGAACTGCAGGCTGAGCTTGTCGAGCTTCATGCCAGGACCTGGCCTTTTGCCGTAGAACGACAGCGACATCTTCGAAGCATCGGCCAGATCGAAGGTCAGATGATCCGGCCCATGCGCGCCCACGCCGGAATCCGCGGGAAACATGCTCTTGGGCGGCTCACGGAACGCGATGGAAATGATGCGCTGGCCTTCAGCCATGCGCTTGCCGGTGCGCAGATAGAACGGCACTCCGGCCCAGCGCCAGTTGTCGATGTGACAGCGCAGCGCGATGAAGGTCTCGGTGTCCGATTCAGGATTCACGCCCTCTTCCGCGCGGTAGCCGGTGTACTGCCCGCGCACTACATCGCCGGGCTGGATCGGCAGCATGCTGCGAAACACCTTGTTCTTCTCTTCGCTGATGGGCTTGGGCGCCAGGTGCGTGGGCGCCTCCATCGCGACGAAGCCCAGGATCTGGAACAGGTGCGTCACCACCATGTCGCGGTATGCACCGGTCTGCTCGTAGAAGCCCGCGCGCTTGCCGAGTCCGAGTGTCTCGGGCACATCGATCTGGATATGATCGATGAAGTTGCGGTTCCAGATGGGCTCGAACAGGCCATTGGCGAAGCGGAACGCGAGGATGTTCTGCGCCGGCTCCTTGCCGAGGAAATGGTCGATGCGGAAGATCTGCTCTTCGTTGAACACGGCGTGCAGCGCGCGATTCAGCGACACGGCACTGGCTAGATCCGTACCGAAGGGTTTTTCCATGATGATGCGCGAACCTTCAACCAGACCTGCCTCGTTCAGCATCTGCACGGCCGACAGCGCCGCATTGGGTGGAACACTGAGATAGTGCAGGCGGCGGCTCTCCGCGCCGATGCTCTGCTCGGCGCGCTGCACGGCGGCCCTCAGTGCCGCGGGCCCCGAGTTCAGCGATACGTAGTCAATATTGCCGGCAAAGGTCTGCCACTCGGCGTCCGTGAACTTGCGCACGCAGAACTCAGTCAGTGCGGCACGGGCCACGCCGCGGAAAGCCTCGGCGTCCATGTCGTCCAGAGACACCCCGATGATGCGACAGGCCGGAAAGAAGCCCGCCGCGGCCAGATGAAACAGACCCGGCAGCAGCTTGCGCCGGGATAGATCCCCGGTGGCGCCGAACAGCACCACCACCTGGGGAAAACGCGGACCCACTCCGGGAGCAACTTTGGCCACGCATCACCTTCCTTACGGCCGCGGATAGTTGGCGGCCTTCTGCTTCATGCAATTTTGAAGCCAGCGCTCCATCGGTATCGTGCGGCACCTTCCGACTATACGGGAGCGGCGGTCGACGCAGCGCTTCAGCTGTCGGGATTGGGTCCGGCGCCGCCCGCACAGCACTGCGCCAGCACGCCGCGCAGCAGTCGCACTTTTGGCGGCTTGCTCAATACATGATCGACATGCGCGGGGATGTCACCATCCTGCAGCAGGCGTTGCCCCCAGCCAGTGAGCAGGATGACCGGCGTCCGGCGCGACAGCTCCTTGATGGCGCGCGCCACACTGCGCCCATCCACATAGGGCATGCCCAGGTCGGTAATGACAACGCCGAATGGCTCGCGCCGCTGTAGCGCCGCCGCGAAGGTATCGATGCCGTCTTGGCCACCGTTGGCGATGGACACCAGATGGCCATCCCCTTCAAGGATGTCGCGCAGCGACTTGAGCAACAGCGGATCGTCATCGACCAGCAGCATGCGCATGCGTGGCACGAGTACGGTGCTCTCTTCCACGCTGACCGCCGCGCCCGCTGTCACGTTGCGACGTGGGAATCTGATCTGCACCGCCGTGCCTCGACCCGGCGTGCTGTCGATCACCGTATCCGCCCCGTGGCGCTGCGCAATGCCATAGACCATGGCGAGCCCGAGGCCAGTGCCGCGCTCACCCTTGGTGGTGAAAAAGGGCTCCATGCAGCGACGGCGCGTGTCTTCGTCCATGCCCACACCACTGTCGCGCACTTCCACACACACCTCGCCCTCTTCGTGAACGAAGGTGCGCAGCGTCAGTGTTCCACCGGAAGGCATGGCGTCCAGTGCGTTGAAGACCAGATTGATCAACGCCTCACGGATCTCCGATTCGACGCCGACGACGAGTGGCAGATCCGCGGCCAACTCCAGCCTGGGCTCGATGACCAGGCCGCGCTGCTGCGGCATGTCGCTCCAGCGCGCGCGTGTATGGTCAGTCACCTGACGCACCAGCTCATTCAGCGATACCGGCAGCAGGATGAGCGAGGGCTCGCGTTGCCGGTAGAACTCGCGCATGCGCGCCACCGTATGCACCACATCATCGATGGCGCGCTGGATGACCTGTACATACCCGCGACCCGATTCGCTCAAGCCCGGCTCGCGCTCGAGCAGCGCATCGGCATAAAGCGCGATCGGTGAGATGGCGTTGTTGATGTCATGCGCGATGCCGCTGGCCATCTGTCCCAGCGCGCGCAGCCGCTCCTGCTGCATGACCACCTGCTGGGACTGGCGCAGATCGTCATAGGCGCGTTGCAGGGCGGCGTAGGTCTCGGCCTGATTCGCGGCCAGCGCCACATGCTCGCTGAGCTGGCGCAGGAACTCGCAGTCCGCGCTGCTGAACGACTCGGGAGTCCTTCTGACGGCCACCAGCACACCGAATACGCGACTTTCCACCTGCAGCGGCGCCACCACCAGCGCGCCCATGCCGCCGCGCGCCAGGCGCTGCGGAAAGGCAAACGGAACCTGTCGCAGGTCCGGCTCATACACCAGATCACCCGCTACGCATCGCGACAGCCCGTTCGGATCGATGGGCAGGTGCGTCCCCCGCGGCATGGCCATTTCGCCGGCCAGTGCCGTGCTGCGCGCGCCCACGCACTCCACCGTGAGCTGCTCGGCGTGTCCGTCGTAGAGACATACGCAGCCGAAGTCGATGGGCAGATCGTCCTCCAGGTAGCGCAGGGTCACCTGTAGGGTGCTGTGCAGATCCTGACGCTCGCCGATGGCACGCGAGATTTGGTTGAGCAGATCCAGCCGCGCCATCTGCGTGGCCACGCGCCTCTCGCCATTCTTGCGCGGGGTGAGGTCGCGGACGAAGCCGGCAAAGATCACCGCCTCGGATGTTCCCGGCATTCGATTGATGCTCAGCTCCAGCGGCACCTGCGTGCCGTCCGCCCGCAGTCCATCGATCTCGATGCGCTGCCCGAGAATGCGCGCCTCGCCCGTATCCACATAATGCGCCAGACCATTGCGATGCGCCTCGCGTGAAGCTTCCGGCACCAGCACTTCAGCCAGTGGACGGCCCAGGACGGCCTCGCGGCTGTAACCGAAGATTCGTTCCGCGGCCGGATTGAACTGCTCTATCACCCCGCTGCTGCTCATCACGATGACACCATCCAGCGCCGTGTCGATGATGGCGCGTGTACCATCGAAGGCCAGCTGCAGCTGCGCAGTGCGCGCAGCCACGCGTCGCTCGAGCACGGAATTCAGTACCGCAAGCTCGTTCTCGGCTCGGATGCGCTCGATCATGTCGGCAGTGGCAGACTGCATCAACAGCAACGCCAGCGAGAAGAACGCCGCCACCTTGCCGACATGCGCGACCATGGCCAGCGTGTCATGCGGCGCGCGCGAATACAGCATGGCGAGGTGCCCGACCGTCAGCACGGCAGCCATCAATGCAAGCATGGGATAGATGCGATCGGTACCGCGACGTTGCCAGCAGGTCCACAGGATGCCCGCCCAGATCACCGGCACCGGCACCAGAGTCGGACGGGTCATCCCGAGCCAGGTCGGCTCGGTGTAACGCGGCAGCACGCGAAACACCGCAAACAGCAGGCCCCCGAACACCAGCAACGCAAGCAGGAACGCCAGCGCACCACGCTCGCCGCCCTCATCTCGATGTGTGATCCACAGCGTCACGGCAGCGCCCGCCGCCAGCATGTAGGCCGCGATGGGCCAGGTGGTCGGCCGCAGAACCGGTTGCAGGGCGGCTACGATGCCAAGCGAACCGAACCAATCGAGCGTGACCGCCACGTGCACCAGCTCGGCGATGAACGTGACCGTGAAGCAGCGCGCCAGCCAGTTGGTCAGTGGCAGATGCGCGCGCCTGCCGATATCCCACAACAGCAGCGCCAGCATGCCTGCCAGCATGCATGCACCGGTATCCAGCACATTGTGCAGATTGGGGTAATCGTGCCGGCCCAGCGCAAGCAGCACGATGGCGATGACCGACGCCAGCACCAGTGTGATCGCAACACTGAATGACACTCTCACGGGGTGTCTTGATAGGTGCACGCGGGTGAGTATAGCCCCAAGGGTTCGCGCGCCCGCGCTGCTGACAGATTGTTCTTGCAACGCACCTGCCGCGGCAGGTTTCGGTCAGCGACGATCTTCGAACTGGTAACCCATGCCGTACACTGAGTGCACGAACTCATGTCCCGGCGCTACATCTGCGATTTTCCGCCGCAGCTTTTTGATGTGACTGTCGACGGTGCGATCGGCCACGACGCGCTCATCGCGGTACATGGCGTCCATTAGTTGGTCGCGCGAATAGATGCGGCCAGGCTGACTGGCCAGCACACCCAGCAATTTGAATTCTACCGCCGTGAGATCCAGCGGCACGCCGTCGAGCGTTGCGCGCCAGGCGGATTCATCCAGTACCAACCCAGTCCCGGACGCTGCGGGCGCCGCACCTGGCTCACGCCGTGTCCGCCTCAAAACCGTGGCGACACGCGCCACCACTTCGCGTGGACTGAAAGGTTTGCATATGTAGTCGTCTGCACCCAACTCCAGTCCCAGCAACCGGTCGATCTCATCGACGCGGGCCGTGACCATGATGATGGCGGCGTCGGAAAAGCCGCGCAGTGCCTTGCACACTTCGAGCCCGCTGCGCCCCGGCAGCATCAAATCCAGCAGCACCAGATCGACTGGGTTGTGGCGCACCCAGTCTTCCACCGCATCGCCGCGCGCGAGGCGGTGCGTGTCATAACCCTGCGCACGCAGATAGTCGCGCAGCAGGTCGGCGATCTTGTCCTCATCTTCGACGATGAGAATGG
>DATNCK010000346.1:0-2096 GCA_035571575.1 Steroidobacteraceae bacterium
GGATCGTCGAGTGGTTCGGTGCGGCCAGTGATGTCACGGTGCGCCGCGAGGCCCAGGACCGCGCGAGTTCGCAGCTGGCGAGGTTGAGCCTGCTGGGAACCGTCTCCCGCGCCATCAGCGAGCGACACGACGAGCAGAGCATTTTCCAGATAGTCATCCGCACGCTGGAAAAGCAGCTGCCGGTGGACTTTGCCTGCATTGGATTGCACGACTCCGCCGAGAATGTTCTCACGATCGCCGGCGGTGGCGCAGGCAATGCACTGCTGACCCAGACACTTTCCCTGCCCGCGCGCGCGCGCATACCCATCGACGAGAATGGACTGTCCCGCTGCATGCGGGGGCAGCTGGTCTACGAAGCGGATATCCGCAATTCGAAGTTTGCATTTCCGGCGCGGCTCGCCCGCGGGGGATTGGCCTCGCTGGTCATGGCGCCGCTGGCTGTAGGCAACAAGGTATTCGGTGCGTTGATCACGGCACGCCGTGAGCCGGCCGGCTTCTCCAGCACCGACTGCGAGTTCCTGCGCCAGCTGAGCGAGCAGCTGTCGCTGGCGACGCGCCAGGCAGAGCTGTACACAGCCCTGCAGAAAGCCTATGTCGACCTGCGCGAGTCGCAGCAGGCCGTGATGCAGCAGGAGAGACTGCGTGCACTTGGGCAGCTCGCCAGCGGCATCGCCCACGACATCAACAATGCGCTGTCGCCGGCCGCGCTGTACGCACAATCCCTGCTCGAACACGACACCACACTGAACCCGGAAGCTCGCGAGCGTCTGGCAGTCATCAGCCGCGCCATCGATGACGTCGGTGACACGGTGGCGCGCATGCGCGCGTTCTATCGACCGCGCGACGCGGAGCTGAAGCTTGCGCCTGTGAACCTGAATGAACTGCTGCGGCAGGTGGTGGAGCTTACTCGCGCCCGCTGGCGCGATATTCCGCAGGAACATGGCACCGTCATCGAGTTGAATGCGCGGTTCGCGCCAGACCTGCCCGTCATCATGGGCGCAGAAACCGAGATCCGCGATGCGCTGACCAACCTCATTCTGAACGCCGTGGACGCCATGCCGCAGGGCGGAACGCTCACCGTATCCTCGAGCACACGGGGCACGGCGGCCGGAGGCGCCGCAGCCCGCGCCATCGTCGAGGTCTGCGACACGGGCGCAGGCATGACCGAAACGGTGCGCAGTCGCTGCCTCGAGCCCTTCTTCAGCACCAAGGGCGAACGCGGCACGGGCCTTGGACTGGCAATGGTGTACGGCATGGTGCAGCGTCACAGCGCAGAGATAGAGATAGACAGCGAAGTGGGACGAGGCACCACCATGCGCCTCTCATTCTTGGTCTCCAGCATGGCCGGCGAGGAAGCCCCCTCGACAGTGACAGGGGTGACTCCGTCGCTGCGACTGCTGCTGGTGGATGACGATCCCGCGCTGCTGCAGTCACTGCAGGAAGTGCTGCAGCTGGACGGCCATACGGTCACTGCAGCGGATGGCGGACAGCAGGGCATCGACGAATTCTTCGCGGCGCGGCAGCGCAATCAGCCCTTCGCCATCGTAATCACCGACCTGGGGATGCCGAACATCGACGGCCGCACCGTCGCTGCCGCCATCAAGGCCGCTTCGCCGGAAACTCCAGTGGTGCTGCTCACCGGCTGGGGTCAGCGCATGCAGGACGAACGCGAACTGCCGACCAATGTGGATCGCGTTCTCGGCAAGCCGCCAAAATTGCTGGAACTCCGCGCGGCCCTCGCACAGCTGCAACCCGGCAGCAGGGCGTGAAGAATCCTTAAGATCGACCAGCTGGCGGCCGTGTGGACGGGGCTGGCGATTCACTGACAGTTTTGTCATTCTCGGGACAGCACCCCGTCCTCGCCACCTTCCTAAAGTGTTGGCATGAAATCACTGCGAAATCGGCCTGCATTCGCCATCGGCGGCGTTCTGGTGTTCGGCACTCTGCTGGCGCTGGCGTTGCGGCCTGTGCTGGCGCCGCAAGCCTTCGGCGCATCACCTGAGAAGCGCTCGGGCGCGGCCGACCGCGGTGTGCCCGTGCATACCGCCCTGGTCAAGCGCGAGAACCTGCCCATTGTGGTGACGGGCATAGGTACG
>DATNCK010000347.1:0-8304 GCA_035571575.1 Steroidobacteraceae bacterium
CGCCGCCGGTGGCCGAGCCACAGCCCGAACCACCACCTCCACCGGACAACAGCGCCGAGCTCGAGAGGCAGAAGGCCGAGGCTGAAGCGGCGCATGTCGCGGAAGAAAGACGGGTTGCGGCGCAGCGTGATGCCGCCGAACGTGAGGCGAAGCAGGAAGCGGAGCGGCAGGCTCAGGAAAAGACTGCGCACGAGAAGGCAGAGCGCGAGAAGGCGGAAAAGGAAAAAGCCGAAAAGGAGAAGGCCGAGAAGGAACGATTGGCCCGTGAGAAAGCCGAACGTGACAAGCAGGAGAAGGAGCGCCAGCTCAAGGCCGAGGCGGAGCGGGCGCGTACAGCGCGCGAAGCGGAACTCAACGCCCAGCTGGCCGCCGAAGAGCGCATTGCGGCGGCGCGTGCAAGTGGCAAGATGGCTGAGTACGTGGGATTGATCACGCGCGCTATAGAAAGCAGGTGGATCAGGCCAGCCAGCGCCAAGGCGGGGCTGGAATGCGAAGTGCGCGTGACGCAGGCGCCTGGCGGTGTCGTCATCAGCGCGCAGGTCGGACGCTGCAATGGTGACGAGTCAGTGCGACAGTCGATCGAGGCCGCGGTGCTGCGCGCATCGCCACTGCCGCAGCCGTCGGATCCCGCCTTGTTCGAGCGCAATCTGGTCGTTACATTCCGACCGGATCATTGAGGATGCAAATGCAAGAAGTAGTGTGGACTCATGCGTAGAACCTTCTGGGCTTTGCTGCTGCCCGGCTTGGCGCTGCTCTCAGCCTCTGCCCGTGCGGATCTGAAGATCGACATCACGCGCGGCGTGACCGATCCCGTGCCAGTGGCCGTGGTGCCCTTCGCACGTGCCGTGCCTGCAGATGGGGGACTCGACATCGCTGCGGTCGTGCAGCGTGATCTGGAGAGCAGCGGCCGCTTCCGCGGCATCGACCGCACGGCGATGCCCTCGCGACCTACGCGTTCCGGCGAAGTGGATGCAACCGCCTGGCGCGCGCAACGCGCCGACTATGTGGTCGTGGGCCGCGTCGCGGCCGACGCGGGTGGCAGCGTGCAGCTGCAGTTCGAACTGGTCAACGTGCTCACCGGGCAGGTGCTGCTGAACGAGACGGTGAACTCGCCGCAGGCCGCGGTGCGCAATGGCGCGCATCGGGTCGCGGACAAGGTATTCGAGAAGATCACCGGCATCCGCGGGGCCTTCGCGACCCGCATTGCCTATATCTCCGTCGATGGCAGTCCACCCAATCAGCGCTATCAGCTGCTGGTGGCTGATGCGGATGGCGAGAACTGGCGTCCCGCCATGCAATCGACGCAGCCCATTATGTCGCCGGCCTGGTCGGCCGATGGCGAGTGGCTGGCCTATGTCTCCTTCGAGAATCGCGTTGCCGCGGTGTTCGTGCAGCGGGTGCGTACCGGCGAGCGGCGGCAGGTCTCTGCACGCGTGGGTGTGAATGGTGCGCCCGCATTTTCACCCGATGGCAGAAAACTGGCGCTGACGCTCTCCGGCAGCACTGGCAATCTCGATATCTACGTGCTGGATCTCGGGACGCAGAATCTGGTGCGTGTAACCGATGATCCGTCCATCGACACCGAGCCGGCGTGGTCCGCAGATGGACAGACACTGTATTTCACTTCGGATCGCGGCGGTGCGCCGCAGATCTATGCCGCGGCTCCACAGGCTGGCGCACGCGCGCGGCGCATCACCTTTGGTGCCAGCTACGTGGCGCGTCCGCGCGTCTCACCCGACGGCAAGATGCTGGCGGTGGTGACCCAGGATGGCAGCGGCTTCCACGTGGGTGTGGTTGACCTCGCGAGCGGTCAGATCACCTCGCTGTCGCGGGGCACGCTGGATGAATCCCCGAGCTTTGCGCCCAATGGCGCAGTGCTCATCTACGCCGGTCGCGACCGCGGGCAGGGCGTGCTGGCAACTGTTTCCACGGACGGCACGATCAGCACACGCCTGAAGTCCGATCAGGGCGAGGTGCGTGAACCGGTGTGGGGGCCGTTCGGACAATGAACGGTGATGTCATAATATGGACGGTGTGCCCGCATTGGGACTTAAGGAGCGGCAATTGAAGACGAGAATCCTGATCGCATTGATGGCGGCCGTAGCCCTGATGGGCGCTGGTTGCAAGAGCAAGCCCCCTTTCGTCGAGAAGCCTGCGGCCAGCGCGGAAACCACCCTTCCCAGCACGAACTCGGGCGCCCAGAGTTCAGGGGTTGCGACGGTCAATGCCGGTTCCGGCACGTCATCTACAGGAGCCTTGGGCCCGGATGGTCCGCTGGGCTCGCAGCGGGTGATCTACTTCGATTTCGACAGCAGCGACATCCGCAATGAATATGTGGATGTGATCGCCGCACACGGCAAATTCCTGGCCGCCAATGCCACGGTGCGGGTGCGTCTGGAAGGGCACACCGATGAGCGCGGCTCGCGCGAATACAACATCGGCCTGGGTGAGCGTCGCGCGCAGACTGTGCGGCGCGCGCTGGCGCTGCAGGGTGTGCAGGAATCGCAGATCACCACGGTGAGCTACGGCGAAGAGCGCCCGGCCGCCGCAGGGAGCGACGAGAATGCCTACTCGAAAAACCGTCGGGTGGAGATTGTCTACATCAACTGAGCGTTTCGGGTGGCTGGCGGGGGCCTGTGCAGCAATGCTGCTGACCGGCTGCGCCACCACGCCTGAAGAAGATCCTGTGCAGACGCGCCTGAATGATCTGGATGCGCGCGTGGGGCGTATCGATCGCATCGTCTCGAACCAGAGCCTGATGCAGATGGCGCAGCGCGTGGATGCGCAGCAGGAAGAGCTGCGCGGGCTGCGCGGGCGCATCGAGGAACTGCAGAACGAGAACGCCACGCTGCGCAAGCAGCAGCGCGACCTGTATGCGGATCTGGACAAGCGCCTGACCGCGGCCACAGCCGCCGCTGCAGCGGCGACCACGGTCGCCAGCAACACGCCAGCCGGCCCGGCGCCAGAGGCCGACGAGCAAGGGCAGTACAACAAGGCCATGGAGCAGCTGCGCTCGCGCAACTATGCGGCTGCCGTCGAGGGTTTCCGCAGTCTTGCGGCGGCCTATCCCAACGGCCAGATGGCAGATAACACTCAGTACTGGCTGGGCGAGGCTTACTACGTTACAGCCGAATACGATCACGCCACCGCCGCATTCCAGCGTGTGCTCAGCGTGTGGCCCAACTCGCGCAAGGCACCCGATGCCTTGCTCAAGCTCGGCTACACGCAGATCGAACAGAACAAGCTCGCGGTCGGCCGCGCCACACTGCAGCAGGTGGTGGCGAAGTATCCCGATTCCGACGCCGCGAAGCTGGCCGCCGACCGGTTGGCCAAATTACCGAAACCGTGAGCGGGCCGGCGGCAACGCCGCGGCTGAAGATCACCGAGATCTTCCGCTCGCTGCAGGGCGAAGGCGACACCGTGGGCTTTCCCACAGTCTTCGTGCGCCTCACCGGCTGTCCTCTGCGCTGTCAGTACTGTGATACGGCCTATGCCTTCGGCGGCGGCGAGTGGATGAGCCTCGAGGCGATTCTGGAGCGCGTGCAGAGCCATGCGACGCCGTATGTATGCGTCACCGGCGGCGAGCCCCTGGCCCAACCCAATTGCCTGCCGCTGCTGCAACGACTGTGCGATGCCGGATTCATGGTGAGTCTGGAAACCAGCGGGGCCCTGCCGGTTGCCGATGTCGACGGCCGCGTTCGGCGTGTCGTCGATGTGAAAACGCCGGATTCCGGCGAGAGCCATCGCAATCTGCTGGATCAGCTTCACGACCTGCGCGCGACGGATCAGATCAAGTTCGTGATCTGCAGCCGTGCGGACTATGAGTGGAGTCGCGAGTTGGTGAAGCAGCGGCAGCTGGCGTCGCGCAGCATGGTGCTGTTTTCGCCCAGTCATGAGCAGCTGGCGGCACGGGATCTGGCCGAATGGATTCTCGCGGACGGCGTTCCTGTCCGGCTGCAGATCCAGCTGCACAAGATTCTCTGGGGCAATGCGCCCGGAAGATGAGCCTGACAAGTGAGTAGTCGTGGCGCAATCGTGCTGCTCTCGGGCGGGCTGGATTCTGCCACCGTGCTGGCCATTGCGCGCTCGCAGGGTTTCGAGTGCCGCACACTGGCTGTGAGCTATGGACAGCGCCACGCGGCCGAACTTGAGGCTGCCGCACGCGTCGCGAAGCGGTTGGGTGCGGTCGAACACCGTCAGATGAATGTAGACCTGGCTGCCATTGGCGGCTCCGCGCTCACCGACTCGAGCATCGCCGTGCCTGAATCCGCGGCCATCGGGATTCCGATCACCTATGTCCCGGCACGCAACACGCTGTTTCTGGCGCTGGCCCTGGGCTGGGCAGAGGTGGCCGGCGCACGCGATATTTTCGTCGGTGTGAATGCCGTCGACTATTCCGGCTATCCCGATTGCCGGCCGGAGTTCGTCGCCGCCTTTGAATCGCTGGCGGCACTGGCCACCCGCGCGGGCATAGAGGGCGACCGTTTCCGCGTGCAGGCGCCGTTGATGACGCTGGGCAAGGCCGAGATCATCCGCACCGGAATGGCGCTGGGAGTGGATTACGGCGAAACGGTGTCCTGCTACCAGGCGACGCCCACGGGCGAAGCCTGCGGGCGTTGCGACTCCTGTCGCCTGCGGAGCGAGGGGTTCAAGGTGGCCGGCGTGCGCGATCCCACACGCTATGTCGCCAGGACTGGCGACTAGCGGGCCAAACGCCGTGGTGGGTCAGGTGGGGCTCGAACCCACGACCAACGCCTTAAAAGGGCGCTGCTCTACCGACTGAGCTACTGACCCAGCGCGCGGCGGCGCGCAGGATACACCAGCGCCCGGCGTCAGGTCTTCAATACGCTGATCACCTGCGGCTCCAGATAGGCCTCGAGCCCGAGCCGGGAATAGGTGCGCCCGATTCCTGATTCCTTCGCGCCTCCGAAGGGCACGTTGGCCATGGTGATGCGGTGCTGGTTCACCCAGGCGGTGCCGACTTCCAGCTGCGCTGCAACGGCCTGCGCGCGCGCCAGATCCTTGCTCCACACCGAGCCGGCCAGGCCAAAACGCGTCTGATTGGCGCGGCTGATGGCGTCATTCACGTCACTGAATCTCAGCACCGGAAACACCGGCCCGAATTGTTCCTCTGCCACGAGACGGTCAGATTCCGACAGGCCCGTCACTATCGTTGGAGCGACAAAGAATCCATCGCCAGACGGCACCGGCTCGCCCTCATTGAGCTGCCCATGCCGGGCCGCATCGGCCTTCAGTTCGCGTACCCGTTCGAACTGCCGTCGGTTCTGTATCGGCCCCAGCGTGGTCGTGGGGTCGAGCCCGTCTCCCAGCCGGGCCTTCTTCGCCTCGGCGATCAATGCAGCACACAGAGCCTCGTAAACCTTCTCATGTGCATAGATGCGCTTGACCGCCATGCACACCTGCCCGCTGTTGACGGTAGCGGCAAAGAACAGCTTCTTCGCGACATCGGCGACATCCACGTCTTCCAGCACGATGGCCGCGTCATTGCCGCCCAGTTCCAGCGTGACGCGCTTGAGCGTGCCGGCGCAGCTGGCCATCACCTTCTTGCCCGTGGCCACCGAACCGGTGAACGAAATCTTGTCGATGCCCGGATGAGCCGTGAGCATGGCGCCCAGCTCATCACCACCCGCCAGCACGTTGATGACGCCAGCGGGAAAGATGTCGCGCATCAGCTCACCGATGCGCAGCGTGGTGAGAGGCGTGAAGGGCGAGGGCTTGATGATGGCGCAGTTGCCGGTGTACAGCGCCGAGGTGAGGGGCCCGATCGCCAGATTCACCGGCGCGTTCCACGGGGTAATGATGCCGGCCACGCCCAGCGGCAGGTAGCGCAATTCCACATAGCGTTCGGCATTGTCCAGAATCACCTCCGAGCGCAGCTCGATCTTCGTCATCCCCACGGAAAGCGTGGCGCCGCGGGTGATCTCGTCTTTGGACTGCCCGACAGGCTTGCCTTGTTCCTGGGTGAGCAGTCTCGCCAGCGGTTCCTGATGCGCTTCCAGGGCTGCGGCAAAGCGTGCGATGTACGCCGCGCGTTCCGCGAAGCTCAGAGCTTTCCAGGCCTTGAACGCGCGCCGCGCGGCCGCTACCGCATCATCGAGTTCGGTGGCGCCAGCGATGGGGCAGTGCGCGAACACCCGGCCCGTCGCCGGATTGATCACATCCAGCTGTGCGGCAGTCTCAACGGGCCGGCCGCCGATCAACAGTGTGTAGGGAGCAGTAAAGTCGACCACGTGTGCCTTGTAGTTGAGGATTGAGGGTGCAGCGGAGACGCGGGTTTGGAGATGGTAAGATACCGGTTCACCGTTCGAGGTTCATCCCATGAAAGTAGGTCTGGCAGGTCAGGGCGCATTCGGCATCAAGCATCTGGAAGCCATCCAGAAAATTCCCGGCATTGAGGTCGTCACCCTGACAGGTGGCAACCAGGAAGCCACGCGCGAAGTGGCGCAGAAATTCGGCATTCCGCATTTCACCAACGACCTGGCGGAAAGCCTGAAACAGCCCGGCCTCGACGCGATGATCCTCGCCACACCCACGCAGATGCATGCCTCGCAGGCCATTCAGTGCCTGAAAGCCGGCAAGCATGTGCAGGTGGAGATTCTGCTGGCCGACAGCCTGAAAGATGCCGAAGCGGTGCTGCAGGCCCAGAAGGGAACCAAGCTCGTGGCCATGTGCGGTCACACGCGACGCTTCAACCCCAGCCACCAGTGGGTGCGCAAGAAGATCGCGGCTGGCGAGCTGAAGGTGCTGCAGATGGATGTGCAGACCTATTTCTTCCGTCGCACCAACATGAATGCGCTGGGCAAGCCGCGCAGCTGGACCGATCACCTGCTCTGGCACCATGCCGCGCATACCGTGGATCTGTTCCAGTACCAGACGGGTGAGGAAGCCTCGGTGGCGCGCGGCGTACAGGGCCCGATCCATCCCGACCTGAAAATCGCCATGGACATGAGCATCCAGCTCAGGGTTCCTTCAGGCGCCGTGTGCACGCTGTCGCTGTCGTTCAACAACGACGGACCGCTGGGCACCTTCTTCCGCTACATCTGCGACAACGGCACCTACATCTGCCGCTACGACGATCTGTTCAATGGCAAGAACGAGCAGATCGATGTCTCGAAGGTCGATGTATCGATGAATGGCATCGAGCTGCAGGATCGGGAATTCTTCGCCGCCATCCGCGAGGGTCGTGAGCCCAATGCCAGCGTGGCGCAGGTATTGCCGGCCTATCGCACCCTGGACCGGATCGAGAAATCGCTGGCGGGGTAGGTCATAACCGGTTGCTTCGCGCGCCCGTACGCAGAATGCTAAGGTGCGGGGCGAGGAGCCCCAGTGACCAACAAGAAAGCCGCGCGCGGCGGCAGCCAGCGTGCGCCGACGATCAGCGATGTGGCCCGGGCAGCCGGCGTGTCGACGATGACCGTTTCCCGCGTCATCAACCGCGCCGGCAATGTAAAGGCCCGTACCGAAGCGGCAGTCGATGCGGCCATCGCCAGCCTGAACTATCTGCCGAATCCCGCGGCTCGCAGCCTCGCCGGCGCACACCAGATGCGCATCGGCCTCCTGTACAGCAACCCTTCGGCGTACCTGAGTGAGTTCCTGATTGGAGTACTGGAGCAGGCAAACCTCAGTCACGTGCAACTCATCGTGGAAAAATGCGCAGCCGGCACCGACGATGTGAGCGTGGCCCGGCGCCTGGCCAGTGATGGCATCGACGGTGTCCTGCTGCCACCGCCGCTGTGTGACTCCGCCGCGCTGCTGGCACAGCTGAAAGAAGCGGGCACACCAGTCGTAGTCGTGGCCGCCGGCCGTCCCGCTGCCGACGTATCAGCGGTCACCATCGACGATTACGCCGCTGCCCGTGCCATGACCTTGCATCTGCTCGATCTGGGCCATACCCGCATCGGGTTCATCGCTGGCAGCCCGGACCAGACAGTCAGCTCCCGTCGTCAGCAGGGTTACGCCGCCGCCCTCGCGGAACATGGCATCGCGATTGACCCGGCGCGGATTGCACAGGGCATGTTCACCTATCGATCGGGGCTGGAAGCGGCAGAGCGGCTATTGAGTCTTTCCGAACCACCAACGGCAATCTTCGCCAGCAATGACGACATGGCTGCCGCCACCGTGGCAGTGGCACACCGGCGCGGGCTGGCTGTGCCGCGCGATCTGACGGTTTGCGGGTTCGACGACACCGCCATGGCCACAACCATCTGGCCGGAACTCACCACGGTGAGGCAGCCCATCGGTGAGATGTCTCGCGCGGCGCTCGAACTGCTGGTGCGCAGGATC
>DATNCK010000348.1:0-4702 GCA_035571575.1 Steroidobacteraceae bacterium
CATCGGCGCAGTACGGTTCCGATGCTGTCGCGGGTGTGGTGAACATCTTCACGCAGACCACCATGGAAGGACTGAAGGGCGAACTTCAATATGGCCTGTCGCAGCAGGGTGATGCCGAGAACATCCGCGCTGGAATGGCGGGCGGTGCGGCCTTCGCCGGAGGCAAGGGCCACGTCGTGGCGGCCATCGAATACGAAGACAACAACGGCGTGGGCAGCTGCTACGAGCGCGACTGGTGTGCGCAGGAGTGGCAGGTGGTGACCAACACCGGTTCGGCGAATCCGGCTGCAGCCGGTCACAAGCTGATCGGCTATCCGGTGAACAACATCCTTTCGAGTTCGCGCACGGTCAATGCCGTGCAGGGCGGCCTCATCCTCAGCGGCCCGCTCAAGGGCACGGCATTCGCCGACAACGGCACACCGCACCCGTTCCAGTACGGTCTGGTGTTTCCCAACAATCCCACCTTCATGCAGGGTGGCGATGGCGCAGGCAAGAACGGCTTCATCGGCGCGCCTTACATCATGATCCCTACGGAACGTTATGTGGGATTCGGCAGCCTGCAGTACGACTTCACCGACCAGCTGCAGGCCTTCGCGGAGTTCTCGTACGGACATACGTCATCACATGGACGCGGTGCGCAGACGCGAGATTTCTCTGCCACGGGCGCCAGTGCCCTGACTATCCGCGGCGACAATCCTTTTCTGCCCGCGGCGCTCAAGACCGCTCTCACCACTGCCGGACTGCCGCTCACCAGTGCGACATCCTTCACTCTGGGCCGCATGGGCGATGACTTCGGCTACGCCGACAATCAAAACCAGTCGGATGCAGTGCGTGTGCTCGCGGGTCTGAGCGGCTCCATTACCGATAGCTGGAAATGGGATATCTCCGCGCAATACGGGCAGACCAAGTACGACCAGGATGTGCGCAACAACCGCATCCAGCAACAGGTGATCGGCGTGCCGAACACCACCACGCAGGCGGCGCGAATCGTGCTTGCCGCCGATGCGACGACCAACTCTTCCGGGCAGGCGGTGTGCCGCAGCACGCTCACCAATCCCAACAACGGCTGTGTGCCGGTGAACCTCTTCGGCATCGGCAACTTTTCGCCTGCCGCCAAGGCGTATCTGTACGGGGATGGCTGGCTGAAGCAGGACTTCACGCAGAAGGCCTTTGCCGCCAACCTGCAGGGTGATTTGTTCAGCACCTGGGCCGGTCCGGTGCCGTTGGCCGTCGGCGTGGAATACCGCGACAACCAGGCCACCACCACAGCCGATCCCATCTCGGCCAGCAGCGGCTTCTACGTCTCCAATTCCGCTGTGATCTCCGGTGGCATCAAAGTGAAGGAAGGATTCGCAGAGACCGTGGTTCCTCTGGCCAAGGACCTGCCCGTTGCCAAGTCGCTGTCGCTCAATGGTGCCTATCGCTTCACCGATTACAGCACCAGCGGCACGGTGAAAACCTGGAAGTATGGCGCGGCATGGGAGCCCGCTGACTGGCTGAAGTTCCGCGGCACGCACTCGCGTGATATTCGCGCACCCAATGCCGCGGAGTTGTACAGCCCGCAAGTCACCGGCTTCCAGACCATCAACGGCATCCTGGTGCCGACGGTCAGCGGAGGCAACCCCAACCTGAATCCGGAATCTGCGGATACCAAGACCTTCGGTGTATCGCTCGTCGGCAGCGACTCGCTGCGGGGTCTGCGCGCCAGTGTCGACTACTACAAGATCGACATCGACAATGTGATCGCCACCTTGTCAGGGCAGGTGCTGCTGAATCGCTGCCTGCAGGCAGGCACGTACTGCAACCAGATCACTTTCGCTCCTGGTAGCACCACCACGCCCGCGCAGGTCAGCGTGGTTTCGCTGAACCTGAACCGTCTGCAGACCAGTGGCTTCGACTACGAGCTGAGCTATCGCATGCCGCTGGAGCTGTTTTCACGCGAGGGCGATCTGGACATGCGGCTGCTGGCCACGCGCGTCATCCACCTGAAGACCACCGATGCGACTGGTGCGGCCATCGAGCGCGCCGGCGTGGCGGGCAACAATGTCTCGGGTGGCGGCGCCGGTCTGCCGCATTGGCAGCTGAACGCGTTGACCACCTACCAGACCGGCGGATTCACGCTGTCGCTCGAAACCCGCTACCTGCAGGGCGGTCTGTTCGATTCGACGCTGATCGGTCCAGAGCAGGCGGGTTACAACGTGGATCTGCCCAACAGCATCAACACCAACCACGTGAACGGACGTGTGTACTTCAACCTCGGGGCCCGCTACAAGTTACCCGGCGTTTTCGATGGCAAGCTCGAGCTGTTCGGCGCCATCCAGAATCTGCTCGACAAGGATCCACCGGTGGCACCCAGCAACCAGGGTGCAACGAATCAGCTGCTGTTCGATCCGCTGGGCCGCGTGTTCCGCTTCGGAGCGCGGATGAACTTCTGATGAAGGTGCGAGCGCTGTGCCTGCTGCTGGCTGCCGCTCTCGCCCAGCAGCCCGCCGCAGGTCAGGGTGTGGCCCCGGAAGCCAGAACTGATTCTGGGCCTTTGCGTGGTGCCAGCGTCGAAGGCATCCAGGTATTCAAGGGAATACCTTACGGCGCGTCGACTGCTGGCGCCAACCGCTTCCGTGCGCCACAGCCGCCGGCCACGTGGCAGCAGGTACGCGATGCTACGCGCTATGGGCCGCGGTGCTATCAGCTGCCGGCACCGCCCGATGCTGATTCCGCCTGGAGATCGTGGACCGATACCTCCACGATGAGCGAGGACTGCCTCACCCTCAGCGTCTGGACACCCGCACTGCGCGATGGCCGCAAACGGCCCGTAATGGTGTGGCTGCATGGCGGCGGTTACTCGGTCGGATCGGGCAACAGCTCGATCAACGAGGGAGTGCGGCTCGCCCGCCATGGCGATGTGGTGGTGGTGTCGGTGAACCATCGCCTCAACCTGTTTGGATACCTGTATCTGGCCGACCTGGGTGGAGCGGATTTCGCCGATGCGGGCAATGCGGGTCAACTCGACATCATTGCCGCGCTGCTGTGGGTGAGGAACAACATCACCGAGTTCGGCGGTGACCCCCGTAATGTCATGGTGTTCGGCCAATCCGGTGGTGGCGGCAAAGTGGGCGCGCTGATGGCCATGCCCGAGGCCAAGGGCTTGTTTCAGCGTGCCGCCATGCAAAGTGGCTTTGGCATCACCGTCAACACGCACGAGAAGGCCACCGCGTTTGCGGCGTCCTTCGTGCAGAAACTGGGATTGAAATCCGGGCAGCTGGGTGAGCTGCGGCGCCTGTCGCCCGAAAAACTGCTTGCAGCGCTGGATGCCGTGACCGGTGGCTCGCCTACGCAAGTCATGCCGGTGGTGGATGGAAGGCATCTGCCTCGCCACCCGTTTGCGCCGGATGCGCCGGCGCTGAGCGCGGATGTGCCGCTGCTCGTGGGCTACAACGCCACCGAGACCACTGTTCTGTTTCCGCCCCCGGGTGTGTTCGAGCTGGACTGGGCCGGACTGGAACGTCAACTGCAGCAGGAAGTCCCCGGCATGAAAGCCGGCGAGGTGGTCGCCGGTCTGCGCCGCCTGCGTCCCCGCGCCACGCCCAGCGATCTGTATTTCTTCATCACCACCGAGCGCGGCATGGGCAACAACGCCCGCACCGTAGCCGACCGCAAGGCCCGGCTCGGCCGTGCGCCGGTGTTTCTGTACCAGCTCGCGTGGTCCACGCCCGTGCTGAATGGCAAGCTGCGCACGCCGCATTCGCTCGACATCCCGCTGGTGTTCGACAATGTGGCGAATTCGACCTCGCTGACGGGCGAAGACGTCCAGGCGCCGCAGAAAGTGGCCGATGCCATGAGCGCCGCCTGGATCGCATTCGCGCGCAGTGGCTCGCCGAACGGCTCTGGTCTTGCGCAGTGGCCGGCCTACGATCCTCAACGCAAGGCAGCGATGGTCTTCAATGTGTCCAGCCAGGCGGTTGATGCTTCGTTGCGTGGCGAGCTCGGAGTGCTGGCTCCGTACCTGGTATCGCCGGGCGTGCCTTGAATTTCAGCGCAGTCCGTGGCCGGCGACATCCTGCCACTTGCCGTCGGTGCACAGTCCACAGCGCTCGCCGATGAACTGCGCGCGGGCCTTGCGATTGCCCTTCAACTGCCAGTCGAGCCAGGCCAGCACGGCCCGCGACCAGTCTGGGTCGGGCTGCACGTAGGCTCCCCCATGTGCAACGGTCGGCAGGCTGGCCAGGAACATGGGCAATTTCGCGGCAACACCATCCTCGTAGCTGTCGCGTGCGACCTTGTACGCAACGTCTTTCGGCCCGCCGGTGAGGATGAACGTCGGCGTATGCAGTTCGGACCAGCGACGATAGGCGGGCAGTGGTCCCGGCGGCTTCGCGGGGATGGTGCGGTAGTAGCCGCTGTTGAGCACCACCGTGGTGGTGGCACGGGGATCGGCGCCGGCTGTGAGTGCCTGCATCCCGCCGCAGGAATGACCCATGTACGCGATGCGGTTGGTGACGAGGCGACCACGATAGGGGCTGTTGCGGTCGGCATTGCGCGCGATGGCCCAGTCCACGCCAGCCATCATCACTTTCTCGTCGATGACCTGCAGCAGCCGGCCGTCCGGCGCGGTCTTCGCATCAGGGCCCATGTCGAAGGGCTGGTCGTCGCGGCCCACGGCGACGATCAGGTAGCCATGCGAAGCCAGCTCGCTGAGGAAGCC
>DATNCK010000349.1:0-7269 GCA_035571575.1 Steroidobacteraceae bacterium
GTGCGCGCCATCGTGCGCGAGGCCGGGCGCGCCAACTACCGTACCAGCGCCCTGATTCTCGGCGTAGTACAGAGCGCGGCGTTTCAACAACGGGCGGCCGCGGCACCACCAGCGCGCGTGGCTGCCCGGCAGTGAGTTCAAGTGAGGCAATGACATGAGCCACTTCATCACCCGCAAGCATCTGTCGCGCCGCGCCGTACTGCGCGGCACGGGCGCGGTGCTGGCGCTGCCCCTGCTGGAATCCATGGTGCCGGCCATGTCGGCGACGCCGACGCCGCGCACGCGGTTTGGCGCCATCTACTTTCCGCATGGCGCCACGATGTCGCGCTGGACGCCGAAGGACGAAGGCCGCAATTTCACCTTCAGCGAGATCCTGCAGCCGCTCTCGCCCTATCGCGAGCAGATCAATGTCATCACCAATCTGACCCATCCGCTCGCCTACGGACCCGGCGGCGCCACGGGCAACCACAATCGCTCCTCGGCGAGCTATCTCAGTGGAGCCAAGGCTGCATCCGGCGCGCAGCCGAAGTTGGGCATCACCGTGGATCAGGTGGTCGTGAAGCATCTGGGGCAGGACACGCCGCTGCCATCTCTGGAACTGATGATCGAAGATTCGAGCATGAGCTGCGGCGAAGGCCTGAGTTGTGCCTACCGCAATACGCTGTCGTGGCAGAACGAGCTGTCGCCGCTGCCCATGCAGAACAATCCGCAGGTGCTGTTCGAGCAGCTGTTCGGCGATGGCGCGAACGATGCGCAGCGTCGCGCGCGCCGTACGCAGGCTCTCAGCCTGCTCGATTCGGTGACCGACCAGATCAACGGCCTCGATCGCAGCCTGCCGGCGGGAGATCGCGAGCGGCTGGATCGTTTCGTCACCGATGTGCGCGAGATCGAGCGGCGCATTGCGCAGGCGGGCGAGCGCGTGGGCGGCAATATCGCGCTGCCGGCCAAGCCCAATGGTATTCCCGATGATGTTGAGCAGCACATCAAGCTGATGTACGACCTGATGGCGCTGGCATGGCAGACCGAGATCACGCGCGTCAGCACTTTCATGGTCGCCAAGGAGCTGAGCAACGCCGTCTATCCGAAAAGCACGGTGCGCGACTCCTTCCACATTCTTTCGCATCATTCGAACAACGAAGACAACAAGGCGCGCTTCGCGGTGCTGAACCGGTATCACAGCAGTCTGTTCGCGTATTTCCTGGATAAACTCGCGAAGTCGCCGGACGGCGACGGCACGCTGCTGGATCACTCCTTGATCCTTTACGGCAGCGGCATGAGCGATGGCAATTCGCACAATCACGATCCGCTGCCCATCGTGCTCGCTGGTCGAGCCAGCGGCGCGCTGCAGGGAAACAGGCATTTGGTGCAGCCGGAGCACACTCCCATGTCGAATCTGCTGCTGGCCATGCTGCAGAAGATGGGATGCCGTGAAGAGCACTTCGGCGACAGCACCACACCACTGTCGCTATAAAGCGTCGCAAAATGGCCGTCCTGACGTAGGAATGTGCCGACTTTTTTTAGCGTGCAGATGAGCCGGAAGATTTCTTCTGCGCTGACGGATCGTCGTGGGAGCGGTGCGCATGATGGCACCCGTGTTCAGTCATAGCCCCACGAGGATCATCATGAAAACTGTTACCCGTATCGCGACTCTCGCCGTTTCTCTGGCAACTGCCGGCTTCGTGTTTGCCCAGGATGCTGACGCTCCTGCCGCCGCGCCCGCTGCTGCTCAGTCGCAGAGCTCGGCCTCCACTTCTTCTTCGGTCGATTTCAGCTCGCTCGACGCCAACAAGGACGGTCGGGTATCCATGTCTGAAGTTCAGTCGAACACTGAACTGCGTTCGCAGTTCGATTCGCTGGACACCAACAAGGACAGCTACCTGACGCCGATCGAACTGTCGAAGTGGAACCACGCCGGCAAGACGTCGTCGGATGCCAGCTCGAGCAGCAGCTCGAAGGCCCCTGGCGCCACCACGCCGTAAGGCAGCTCAGGCCATCTCGCTCGCGGAATTAATTTCGATGGCGATATTTCGCAAGGCCTGTTCAAAGATCTCGGGCGGCTGGCCGCCCGAGATCAACCATTTACCATTGATGATGACGCCGGGCACGGCGTGGATGCCGCGGGACGTCCACAATTGCTCCGCGGCGCGGACTTCCTTTGCAAAGCGTCCCGCCTCCAGTACTTCCCGGGCTTCGATGGGGTTGAGTCCGACTCTGGTCGCCGCTGCAATCAGCACGTCCGGATTGGATACATTCTCGTCGTCGGTGAAGTTGGCCTGGAAGAGGGCGCGCTTGAGCTCGCACTGGCTGCCCTTGTCTCTGGCCCAGTGGAGCAGTCGGTGGGCGTCGAAAGTATTGTAGACGCGGCTCTTCGATGAGGAATTGAAGGCAAAGCCCACGCCAGCGGCGCGGGAACGCAGCATTTCGCGTCCCTCGGCCAGCTGCTTCGGGCTGCTGCGGTATTTTCCCCCAATGTGTTCATCGAGATTCTGACCCTCCGGAACCATGTCCGGATTCAGTTCGAATGGCTGGAAGCGCAGGTCCGCCTCCACCACGCCGGCCGTTCGGCGCAGCGCCTCGAGCAATCCATACAATCCGATGGCGCACCACGGGCATGCGACATCTGAGACGAAATCGATCTGCAGCTTCTGGGTCATGACTATATGATCGCGCGGCACCATGACGGACTCCAGCTTCATTCGGTCGCTGCCGGAACTGATCCTGCTGGTCCGTCGCGATGGGTCGGTGCTGCAGGTGGAGGGTGGCCGCGGCGTGCCGGCACTGCGGGCGCTCGGCAGCTGGCAGGAGGATGTCTTCACGCCTTCCTGGCCCGATTCCACATCAACATTGATTGCGCAGCTGGCGCGCCGCGCCATCGCCGATCGTGGTGCCAGCGAGGCGGGCTTTGAACATGCAGGAGAAAGCTTCGAGATCCGCGTGACCGCGATGGGTCAGGATCGATGCACCTGCGTCTTGCGTGCAGTCGCGGCGACGCCCACTGACCGGCGCGCGGCCAGCAGTTCGCGTTCCGAGCCGGATCGCCGCGGATTCCTGCGGCGGCTGAAAGAAGCCATCGCCGCCGCGCGGCTGCGGGAAAAACCGCTGGCCGTCGCCGTGATCCAGATCGAGGATGTCACCGAGCTGGGTCGGGTCATCGCGCCGGGGGTGTCGGAGCAGATCGTGCGGGGCGCCCTGCAGAATCTGCTGGCGCTTTCGGCCGAACGACCTGCCGGCGAACCCGAATGGGATCTGGGCCAGCTGAAAGAGAATCAGCTGGCTCTGTGGATCGACAGCGCGGATCGGGATCGCATCGAAGGCTGCCTGGCGCGCTTGTGTGCGCGGCTGCGCGAGCCCGTGAGCATCGGAGCCACGCAGTTTCAGCTGGCACTGCATGCCGGCGTGGCCATTCTGGGTCTGGATGCCACTACGCCGCAGGCACTGGTGGATCACGCTGTAGTTGCAGCAGGCGAGGCGCGGCGCGCCGCCGCAGCGCGAGCCTTCTTTTTCAGCGACACCCTGAAGATGAAATCCCTGGCGCGGCTGGATATCGCACGCGAGATCCACAGCGCCATCGAGGCCGGGCACTTCCGTTTGCGCTACCGCTTCCGGCACGATCTGGTCACCGGCAGGCGCGCCGGCTGGGTGGGCTATGTGGGTTGGCAGCATCCACTGCGCGGCGCCATTCCACCCGCGGAATTCCTGCCGGTGGCGCAGTCGATGGGACTGGGCACGGCACTGTCACGCAGTGTGCTGCATACCCTGCCGGAGGATTTCGCACGACTGGCCGGTGAAGACGCCGCCATCCGCCTCTCCTTCGGTGCCCTGCGTGCGCACGCTCTGGATGAGCGCTTCCTCGCCGATGTACGCCGCGCCATCATCGACATGGCGCTGCCGGCAGAGCGGCTGGAAATCCGGCTGGCAGAAGGTGCGGTCGTGTCGCGCGATCCGGCAGAGTTCAGGGCGCTGCGCGATCTGGGCGTGCGTCTGGTGGCCGACGAAATAGGCCGCGAACTGGCGCCGCTGCCGCGCCTGGCCGGTGCTCCGCTATGGGGTCTGCAGCTGGATCGAGCCTGGGGTAGTCAGCTGCTGAAGGATGAGCTCGCGGCGCGCGTTTGTGCGGCGGTGGTGGGCGTGGCGCGAGGCCTGGGTTTCACGCCCCTGGCCAGCGGCGTCGATACGCCAGCTCATCGTGATGCACTTCTCAAAATTGGCTGCGATCAGGGCAGCGGCGACCTCTACGGCGGGCCCGAGGCGACATAAGTCCGCTCTTGCGGCGTCAATTGACGTGATTTGACCGGCTCTTATGTGCGCGCCGTCACACTTTGGGCGCAGTGGCCGCGGACTCCCGCCGCGCCCCCGTGACGCGTGTCCGGTGGAATGCACACCTAGTCGCAAACCGCATACAGGATCTCGTCATGTCCACAACTCGACCGATTGCTGCGCTGGTCTCGCTCGCACTGGCGGGTGTCATGGCTGCCCAAGGACCCTCCGTGGCGCTGGAGAGCGGTGGACGTGAGAGCTACATCGTCCAGGCCGCGAGTCCGGCCGTGGCACGCGAGCATCTGGCTCGCGTGGACGCAACGGTGGAGCGGGACCTGAGCATCATCAGCGCCACCAGCGCCATGCTGACATCGGCGCAAGCCGTTCGGCTGCAGCACGATCCGGATGTGAGGTTGTATGCAGACCGCAAGGTGAAGACCAGTGGGCTGCTCACCAGCCTGAACACCACGCTGAAGACCACGGTCAATACGGTCAATTCGACCGTGGCCACCAGCGCCGTGGGCAGCATCACGACCACGGCCACCACTTCGGCGCTCCAGCCGGTGCTGTCCAGCAGCCTGACCCAGGCCGTCACTTCGCCACTGGTGCAGTCCATGAGCTCAGGCACCTCGCTGAAGGACGGCAGCGGTGTGTCCGCGCTGGGCCTCACCTATGCAACCAACTATCCGGCGCTGATCGGGGCCGACGGGCTGCAGAACGCAGGCATCACAGGCGCCGGCGTCACCGTCGCCATGCTCGATACCGGCCTGTGGCAGGACACTACGCAGAACTACGGCAGCCGCATCCTTGCCACGATGGACGTGGTGAACGGCAATCGCGGCGCGGTGCGCGGCGATCCGTATGGCCATGGCACGCACATCACCTCCGTCGCCGCCAGCGGCGCCATCAATCTGGCAGGCCAGTACCAGGGCATTGCGCCGCGCGCGAATATGGTCATCGTGCGGGCCTTCGACCAGTACGGCGCCGCACGCTACACCGATGTGATCGCTGGCCTGAACTGGGTGGTGGCCAACAAGGCGCGCTACAACATCCGCGTGCTGAACCTGTCGTTCGGCGCGCCGCCGCAATCCTTCTACTGGGATGATCCGCTCAACCAGGCCGTGATGGCGGCGTGGCGCGCGGGCATCGTGGTGGTCACCGCGGCCGGCAATGATGGTCCTTCGCCGATGACGGTGAGCGTGCCGGGCAACGTGCCCTACGTCATCACGGTGGGTGCGCTGACCGACAATTACACGCCGTACAACGGTGCCGACGACAAGCTGGCCAGCTTCTCGGGCACCGGTCCCACCTACGAAGGTTTCGTGAAGCCCGAGGTGGTGGCGCCGGGCGGCCATATCGCGGCCTCGATGTCCAGCAGCAGCTATCTGGCCAGCATCGATCCGAATTCGATGCAGCTCCTGCAGCAGCTGTTCACCATGTCGGGCACCTCGCAGGCTGCGGCGGTGACCACAGGTGTGGTGGCGCTGATGTTGCAGCGTGAGCCCGGTCTGACTCCGGATGACGTGAAGTGCCGGCTGATCGCCACGGCGCATCCGGCCGTCAAAGCCGACAACACACTGGCCTACAGCGTGTTCCAGCAGGGTGCCGGGCTCATCAATGCTTATGAGGCTGCACACGCTTCGGCCACGCGCTGCGCCAACACTGGACTGGACATCGATGCCGATCTGGCGGGCACCGTTCACTACGGCGGCCCAGCCAATCGCGATGCCAATGGCAACTACTATGTGATGGACATGGCTGGCTCGAGCTGGGCGGGTTCGCTCGATGCCGATGGCTACGCGTGGAGCAAGGGTTACCCCTGGGGCCAGGGCTTCACGTGGAGCTCGGGCTATGCCTGGAGCAAGGGTTACGCATGGAGCAAGGGCTACGCCTGGAGCAAGGGTTATGCCTGGAGCAAGGGTTATGCCTGGAGCAAAGGCTACGCGTGGAGCAAGAGCCTGGACTGGTGGACGGATCCCACTCCGCAGCCTGGCACCTCGCCCCCCTCGATCGCCCCCTGGGTGCCGAACGAGTAGTTCCGAAATGTGACCGGGTTCTCACGGCGCCGCGGCGCCGTGGGAAGCTCCGCCGACCTGCATCACCGCGTCACTTTCGACTTTCATTCATCGTTATGTGGATGAACAGCAGGGCGCCGTTGATCGCAGCATTGCCAGGGAAGGTCGGCTCCTGGATCGCCTGCGTCCTGGTGCTGCTGACCGGCACCGCAGCGGCAGTTGAGCAGCGGCCGCTGGTACTGCGACACCTCACCACCGCTGACGGTCTGCCACAGGCCACGGTCTACACCACGCTGCGCGATTCACAGGGTTTTGTGTGGCTGGGCACCGAGGATGGATTGGTGCGCTTCGACGGCCGGCAGGTGGTGCGCTATGCGCGCTCGCCCGATGAGCCGCATTCGCTGCCCGGCAATTTCATCTACCAGGTCGTCGAAGATGCGCAGCACGATCTGTGGATTGCCGTGCGCAATGTGGGTGTCGCGCGCTGGCGGCGCAGTACCGATCGATTCGATGTGTATCAGAACGTGCCGGGGAATCAGGATTCGCTGGCCAGCAATGCTGTGCGCACCTTGCTGGTGGATGCGCGCGGGCACATCTGGATCGGCACCAGCGATGCAGGCGTTGATATCCTGGATCCCGCGACCGGCAAGTTTCGGCACCTGAGCCATGGCAAGGGGGAGGACTCGCTCAGCCACGACAATGTCTACACGCTGGTGCAGGACCGCGGCGGCGATGTGTGGATCGGGACCTACGGTGGCCTCGATCGGTGGTCGCACGAGGAAGACCGGATCACGCGCGTAGGTGTCAACGCACCGCGCTCCATCCTGCGCGCCCAGATCTCGCAGCTCGTGGCAGGCGCCGATGGCACTCTATGGATCGGCAGCTACGACAAGGGCCTGGCGCAGATCGACAGCGCCGGACGTGTGCTCAGGGAAGAGCGCCATGTGCCGGGCAAGCCGACTTCTCTGGCCGACAACGACGTGCGCGCGTTGCTGCG
>DATNCK010000350.1:0-3382 GCA_035571575.1 Steroidobacteraceae bacterium
CGGGCGAGAGCTGCTCCACCCCCAGCGATTCGACGCCGGAGTGGTGCTCGTGAATGCGAAAAGCGCGGAAGGACTGCACGGGCCCATCTTACCGCTGCGCTACACTGCCTGACCATGAAGCAAGGAGCCTGGCTGCTGGCAGTTTGTGCAGCCCTGGGATGTGACGCCGCGGTCGCGCAGGCGCCGGCACGCATCGAGCAGGGCGCGCTGATCTACGACGGCATTCCACCCGCGGCAGCCGCTGACGTCGCAGGCCTCGGCCGCTGGATGGAATCGCGCAGCGCCAGCTTCCTCGACTGGCTGGCCGACGGCAGCCTGCTCATCTCCACGCGCTTCGCCAACACCGCACAGATGCATCGCGTGCGCACGCCACTGGGCATGCGCGAACAGCTCAGCTGGGATCAGGAACCCATCATCGCGGCCTGGGCGCATCCCCTTGATGCCAACGTACTGCTGTTCGGCAGCGATCGTGGCGGTGATGAAAACATGCAGCTGTGGCGGCGCAATCTCACCACCGGCGAGACGCGACTGCTCACGGTTGGCAAGTCGCGCCATGGCGCCCCCACTTTCGCGCACGACGGTCATCGCATCGCCTTCGTGGGAAATGCGCGCGATGGCGCCAGCTACGACATCTACACCAGCGACATCGATTCCGAAGCCGCGCCGCGCCTGGCCATCGGTGGCGGCAGCGAGGAACTGGTGATGCAGGACTGGTCGGTGGACGACCGGCGCATCGCCTTCATCCGCTACCGCTCAATTACTGACAGCGAACTGGTGGTCGCGGATCTCGCCAATGGCTTGCAGACGCGCATCGAGCCCGTGCCCACGGAGCGCGAGGCGGCCCCCGTGCGTGCGCGCTTGCGACGCGATCGCAATCGCAACGCGCAGCCGGTGGTCACGCCCGCAACGGCTGCGGTAACCCAGGCGCGTTTTTCACCCGATGGTCGCGGCATCTGGTTTCTCTCCGACCATGGCGGCGAATTCGTCGAACTGCGTTATCGCGATCTGTACACGAATGTCGAACAGTCACTGACTCCCGAGGCGCACTGGGATGTGGAGCGCTTCGCGCTCAGTGCCGATGGGCAGTACGTGGCCTACACGCAGAACGAAGCCGGCGTGGACCGCCTGATGCTGTATGCCGTCGCACAGAAGGCCAATGTGATAATGCCGGCACTGCCGCCGGGCAGCGTCATCAGCAGGATCGGCTTTGATCGCAGCGGCCGGCAGCTCGCCGTTTCGCTGGAGACCGCGCAGTCACCGCGCGATGTCTATGTGTATGCACTAGGCACGGCGGCGACGACCCCGCTGCCCGCGCCCACGCTCACTCGCTGGACGCAGGGCGAAGTCGGTCCCATCGACGCGCATCGCTTCGTCGCTGCGCGACCGGTGCAGTTTCCCACCTGGGATCGCAACGATGCCGGCCCGCGGCTGCTGTCAGCCTTTGTCTACAAGCCCACCACTCCCGGACCGCACCCCGTGCTCATCGACATCCATGGCGGTCCCGAAGTGCAGTACCGCCCGAAGTGGGATGCCTTCACGCAGTACCTGGTGAACGAACTGGGCTATGTCGTGATCGCGCCCAATGTGCGCGGCTCATCCGGTTACGGCCGCAGCTTTCTGAAACTGGACGATGGCAAGCTGCGTGAGGACGCGGTACGCGACATCGGGTCGCTGCTGGTATGGATCGGGCTGCAACCGGACATGGATCGCAATCACATCGCCGTGATGGGCGGCTCTTACGGCGGTTATCTCGCGCTGGCCTCGCTGGTGAACTTCAGCGACCGGCTGATCGGTGGCGTCGATGTGGCCGGCATCGGCAGCTTCGTCGGTTTTCTGCAGCACACTTCAGCCTGGCGGCGCGATCAGCGCCGCGCCGAATATGGCGACGAGCGCGATCCCGACATGCGCAGCTTTCTGCAGGGCATTTCGCCACTGACCAATGTCGCCGCGATCAAGCGACCGCTGCTGATCGTGCAGGGCCTGAACGATCCGCGCGTGCCGTCCAGTGAATCCGAGCAGATGATGGCGCGCCTGCGTGCTGCGGGTGGCGAGGTGTGGTATCTGGCCGCCAAAGACGAAGGCCACAGTTTCCGCAGGAAGGACAACCGCGATGCATACCTGCTGACGGTGGCGCAGTTCCTGCAGAAGCTGAACGGCAAATAGCGCCGTTCAACAAGAAAAGCTTTCGAAGCCGCCCTTTCGAAACCGGCTTACTTCGAGGCAGTCAGCGTCTTCTCGTTCTTCGGCACTGTCTGCAGCGAAGGCTTCTGGCGAGAGAAATACTCGGCCACTTCCTGCACTTCTTCCGGCTTCAGCTGCGCGGCGAACGGCGCCATGATGGCGTTCTTGCGCGCGCCCTTGCGGTAATCCTCCAGCGAATGCGCGAGGTAATCCGCGTGCTGGCCGGAGAGCGAGGGATACATGCCCATGATGCCCACGCCATCGCGGCCGTGGCAGGCCTGGCAGGTGGCCACCGCCGCCGGCGGCTTGCCGACGGGCTCACCACCCGCGGTCTTCACTTCCGTGCCCGACAGGTACGCAGCGACATCCTGCATGTCCTGCTCCGACAGCGTCGAAGCATGCGCATGCATGGTGGCGTGACCACGCTCGCTGGCGCGGTATTCCTTCAGTGCCGCCACGATGTATTCGGCATGCTGGCCGCGCAGCTTGGGCACCGAGTACGTGGGGTACGCATTCTTGTAGCTCTCGATGCCATGGCAGCCGAGGCAGGTGTAACCCAGCACCTTGCCGCGCACCGGATCGCCTGCTGCCGAGGCAGGCGCCGCAATGAGGAAACCCGCCATCGCCAATGCCAGCGACGACACCAAAGCCTTCAGCAGGGAGCGAGACATCCAGTTCCTCAACAATGGCAGCGCGACGAAAATGAGCCGCGATATTAAGGTTCGACCGACGAGAATGCCACCGGAACGCCGTCGCGGCACCCGCTAACGTCCCGTTCGCAAAGAGGAATTGATGATTGCCCTGATTCAGCGCGTGACTGGCGCCAGCGTCGAGGTCGACGGCGAGACGGTAGCCGCCATCCGTCGCGGCATCCTGGCGCTCATTGGCGTGGAAGCCGCCGACAGTCCGGCCACTGCAGCCAAGCTGCTGGAAAAAGTGCTGACATATCGGATTTTTCCAGATGAAGCCGGCAAGATGAATCTTGATCTACGCCAGATCGGTGGAGAACTTCTGCTTGTGCCGCAATTCACTCTGGTGGCGGACACCCGCAAGGGCACCAGGCCCAGCTTCAGCGAGGCGGCAAAGCCCGAAGCAGCCCGGGAGCTGTTCCTGGGGATGGTCGCCGTAGCGCAGGCCGCGCATCCGCGGGTCGCGGCCGGCGTGTTCGGGGCCGATATGCAGGTTCAGCTGGTCAACGACG